>JAKAUH010000323.1 GCA_021818605.1 Planctomycetota bacterium | reverse complement strand
CACGCCTCCCACACCAAATGCCCCTCGCGCCTCAGGCATTCGGCCAGGATGCACCGGAGGTCGGCATCGTCCTCGGCCAGGACGATGGTCGCTTGGACCTTCCCGGGGCTCTCGCTGATTGACTGCATGATATCCAACCACGCCAACGAACTCGCCGGCCGGCTCCAGGGCTATTCAGGAGGGGAAAAGATGCCCCAGCATACCCGGAGATCAGGCCGATCCGCCATGCCAGTCGACGCGATTCGCGGCCGGCATGGCGGGACCTCCGACAACCGGTATCGAGCGGCCGCTACACCTCGCCGGCGGCCAGCCCCTTGATGTAGTCGAGCGCCTCGTCCACCTCGCAGACCGCCGCGCCCGGGACGCGGCCCCGGCGGTCGACCTCGTTCAGCAGCATCAGGTCGTCGTAGTGCACCGATTCCTGCATCCGCGCACGGGCGCGGGCGCCGAGCGTCCCGGCTCGGAGGGCCTGGACCTCCATGTGGTGCTCGATCAGCCACGCGGTGCGCTCGGTGATCGACCCGTCCAGCGCCTCGAGCGCCGACCCAATGTGGTCCTGCGGGTCGATCGCCTTGCCGACATCGTGCAACAGCGCCGCCAGCAGGAACTCCTCGTCATAGGGCCGCTCGTCGCGCGCCAGCTCAAAGACCTGGAGACTGTGATACAGCGCGTCCCCCTCGGGATGATACGTCTTGCTCTGCTTCACCCCCTCCAGCGGCTCGAGCAGCATCCGGTAGAGGAGATATGGATCAATCTTCTCCTCGAGAGCATCGAGCTCGCCGTCGAGGTCGAGGTCCGGATACTCCTCGCGCAGCAGCTCCTCGAGCTCGGCGATCGACGCCCGCTCAATCGCCTTGCCGGTGATCGAGCTCTTGAAAACGTAGTGCGCCTTGTCCTCGGGATAAAGCGTCAGCTCGAAGTTGTTGCGGTCGTGGACGTGTATGTGCGTGAACACACGCTCCTCGCCGTGCTTCACGATCCGCTTGAACTCGACGTCGTACTGACAATCCATCTCGTCCAGCGTGTTCGTCACCAACGCCACGCTGTCGCAGAAGACGTGGATGTCGATATCCGAGCCCTTGCGAACGTGCCCGGTGCGGACGCTGCCGATCAGCCGGGGGCGAAACCGCGCCAGGAGCTTCATGAACCGCAGCGCATCGAGTCGCATGTCGAGCAGGTGCTCGCGGCGCTTCGGCCCCTCGTGCATTCGGGCCATGGCCTGGATCTGGTCGCGGATCTCCTTGTTGCTCGGCAGGTCGCCGGGCCGGTGACGGTACTCGACGCCAAGCTGCTTGGCAGCCTTGCGCTTGGCGGTGAAGTACTCGGACTCCGTCCGTTGATACATCATCTGGGCGGCCAGGAAGGCGATCTGGCGCCGGATGCGTTCATCAGCCATGGGGAAGGGTGCGCCGATTTCAGCCCATCGAGGCGGCGCGGGGCCAGGGGAAGCGAGCCAGGGGTACGGAATGGGAACAGGGCTCGCTCCGGAGGAAACATAGTGAATCCAGCCGCCGAGGTCAAGGCCCGGGCCGAGCCCCGTCGCCTCCGTCGGCGGGAAGCGGCTCGGCACCACCACCCTTCTCGCTCTTCTGGCTCGCCCGCATCATGGCGCGGAACCGCCGCATCGAGCCGGCGTAGGGCAGCAGCTCGAATCCGTTGCGCCAGTGCCAGAGCATGCTCGACTCGTTGCCCAGGAGGAACGTGCTGATCAGCTCGGAGTAGCCCAGGGCCCTCAGGCCGTCGGCGGCGCGGGCCAGCAGAGCCGAGCCGACGCCGTGGCCAGCACGCAGCGGGTCGACGAAGATCCAGGTCAGGTGCGCATGCCCCTCCCGGCGCTCGACGCAGCCCGGCGGCGGCGGCTCCTTCCAGGCGAGGCTCCAGAAATCATCGAGATCGACCGGCGGCACGAGCGTCGCCAGGATCGCGCCGAGCGGCCGCGCTTGCGACTGGTCCAGCGCGACGCAGCAGGCCGGGCGGATCAAGGGGCCATCGCAGCTCTCGCGGGTGGATTTCAGGCACGACCGGGCGGCCTCGATTCGTTGGCGATCGGACAGACAGGTGAAGGGCTGCACCCGGGAGAACGACGCCGAGAACAGCCGGGGCAGCCACCGCCAGTCGCGGTCCTCCAGCGGGCGGATCGTCACCGGCTTGTCCAGCTCGATTCCAGAACCCGCACCGACAGCCCGCATCGCCAGATCCAGCCGGGCGCTGTAGAACTTCGGCCGGGGCGAGAGCCACGTCGCGCCGTCGATGTACTCGTACTTGTACGCCGGGTTCCGGGGCAACCGTTGGAACTCCCGCAAGCTCAGCGGCAGGCGGATCACCCGGAACCAGTCTTCGAGCATGGGGCGGACGGCCTTCGTGACAGGAAACCCGCGGATCGACCGGCCCGGCGGATTCCTTCCGATCCCATCCGGTACCCGGGCGAACCGCCTCGAAGGAACAGGAACAGGAACAGGAACAGGACAAGGCCCAGGACAGACACAAGCGATTCTATCGGATTTCCTGGCCGTGCCCCAGGCAAATGGAAGGGATGTTCTTCGAGTCGGCCCCAGATGTTCACGAGGCCGGTAAGTCGGGTGGAGATCGCCCACCAGCTCGGGCTGGGCTGCCCCCCGTTTTTTGGTCCATGTCAAATGGAAGTACGTCACAATTCATGCACATCGATAAGTTATCCACGAATTCTCGGACGTTTGCACTACCTTTCCTATCGCAGGTCGCGCTGAATTCCCCGAGCGTCGCATACCCCAGCGAGCTGTGCGGCCGCACTGTGTTGTACTCCCGACGAAGCCATTTCCCTCTTCGCACGGGCATCCGCCACCGACTCGAACTCCTCTCGTTGGTCGCTCGGTGCGGCTACTGGCGCTGGCCCCGGGCTTCGGGCCGAGTTTCCGGGGCTTTCGCAGCCGCACCGGCCGTCGCAGGCCCAACCCGTTCCAGAGCCGCCGAACCCGCTTGAGATTGATCGTCCAGCCGCGGCGGACCAGCATCGCGGGGATGCGGCGATCGCCGC
>JAKAUH010000959.1 GCA_021818605.1 Planctomycetota bacterium | reverse complement strand
CCCATCGCGCGAGACGGCCGACCGGACTGACCGGCCGTGCCGCGATCGGACGGCTCTCGAGATATCGCCGCAGGTCATCGGCGAGGGCCGCGGCGTTGGGATACCGCCGGCGGGGCTCCTTCTCCAGGCATTTCAGGGAGATTGTTTCCAGGTCGCGCGGCACATCCGGCCGCTGGCGCCGGGGCGGGACGACCTCGGCCGAGATGACCAGCCTCAAGGTCTCCATCGCCGAGGCGCCCAGGAACGGCGGCCGGCCGGTGAGCATCTGATAGAGGATCGCCCCGAGCGCGTAGATATCGGCGGCCGGACCGACCGAGCGCGAGTGGCCGTCGGCCTGCTCGGGGGCCATGAAGCTGGGGGTGCCCAGCACCTCGCCGCTGACCGTGCGGGCCGAGTCGTCGTCCACCAGCTTGGCGAGACCGAAGTCGGCGATCTTGGGCGTGCCGTCTGCGGTCAGCAGCACGTTGCTCGGTTTGAGGTCGCGGTGGATGATCCCGCGCTCGTGGGCAGCCTGGACGGCATGCGCCAGCGCCCCGACCAGCTCGGCGGCCTGGCGGCCATTCATCGGCGACTCCGCCAGCCGTTTCGCCAGGCTTCCGCGCTCGGCGAACTCGAGCGAGAAAAACGGCCGTCCGTCCTGCTCGCCGAAGGCGTGGATCGCGATGATATGCGGGTGCCTCAGCCGGGCGATGAGCTCGGCCTCGAGCAGGAACCGCTGCCGTTGCTCCGGCGAGGCGAAAGCGGACTCGGAGATCGTCTTGATCGCCACAACGCGGTTGAGCCGGCACTCGACCGCCTTGTAAACGATCCCCATCCCGCCGCGACCCAGCACGCTGAGAATGTCGTAGCCGTCGAATGACCTCGGCGGCGACTCCGGCAGGACGGGTCCGGCCGCGGCCGGATCCGGTAAGGCGAGCGTGTCCGCTTCATCACCGGTGATGCCGGCGTTCGCTGGGGCGACCGACCGCATCGCCTCGTCAACGGCGAACTGGCGGATCAGGGGCTCGGACCAGGCGGGGAACCGGCGGAGATATTCGGCCGGATCGGGCGACTCGCCCATCGACCGCCGGATCAGAAACTCCTGGTAGATCAGATCGAGGACCGCCTCCGAGTCCTCTTGCAGCGCCGCGTTCCGTGCCAGGAACTGCTCGACGGGAGTCCGTTCCCCCGAGTCCCACGCGCTTCGCTGCTCATCGAGGATGGCGTCGCGAATCGCCTGGTCCCCCGGTCTCGATCGATCGTCTTCGCTCATCACCCTTGCGACCCCTGGCGTGCCGGATTCAATCTTCAGTCTTCGAAGACCCCCTGGAGCTCGGGATGATCGCGGACCCGCTCGATCGCCCGCCCCAGCTTCTTGCGCAGCGCCTCGGGCGTGCCGCCCGTCGCCGCGGCGATCGCCGGCCACGGCTGATTGTCGAGCCGGCGAATCAGAAGGTCCAGTTCATCGCCCTCGAATCGTTTGAGGATGGTCTCCAGCAGGTCCCGATCCTCGACCACCTTCTCGGGCGCCGGCCGCGAGTCGGCCCGATCGCGGGGCGCGTCCAGGTCGAGGACTTCACGCAACGTCACGCTCAGCCGACGCGCCGCGGTCGCCACCTTGAACCGCACCATCGCGGCGAGCAGTCTGTGCAACTGCTCCGGACCGGGTAGCTCGAACCGTCCGCCTCGCAGGCCCACGAACAGGCTCTTGAATACCGACTGGCAAATATCGGCCGAGTCCACTTCCGGCCGCAGCCGATCCACGTCCGACCGCCCACGCATCCGGAACCGGACGAACCGCCGGAGGAACGGCTCGAATTCACCCGTTAACCGGGCCGCCGCGCCCTCATCGCCGGCGCGGGCCAGCCGGATCAACTCCGCGAATCCCTCGGGCTCGGGCATTGGTCGGCCTGGATATGCCATGAATGCCTGATTGACATAATGGATATTTTGCTGAGGTTTTCCTTAAACACAATAGCATTTTCGGTCCTGGCATGCCCGGCGGGGGAGGCCGTCGCGAAAAATCGACGCCGGTTTGTCCGATCTCGCTTCCTCGGCGCGGTCTCCAGGGTGCCGAGGACACGGCGATACCGAGAAGGTCGGCCACCTGGAGCCTCACCGGGCGATGTGGCGGCATCACGTTGCGTTTTCGCCACGATTGACGGTCCGGTGGATTTCCTCGCACACGCGACATGATCGCCCATCGCCGTGGGGTTATTCTGGTCGGATACTCCGTCGAGCCCGCAAGCCGCGCTGACGGCGCAGAAGCCGCGACGGGTTGCGGGACCGCCGATCTGACGGCGACAGCACGGGCCGGGTCGTCCGCCGGGCGATCCTGGACCGAGGGTTAGCCGACCGCGCCGGGGTCGTGCCGGACGTCGTAACAGGACTTCTTGAAGATCAACAGTCCAGCCGCGCGCCGAGGATCGTGCGCCGCTGGCACCCGAGGGCGATAACCATGTGGCCGATTCGACGGGCTCTCGACCGTACCAGTATGACGATTCGCTCGAGGCGCTCGCGGCGGCCGGCCCGGCTGGCGCTGGACGCGCTGGAGCCGCGCACGCTGCTCTCCAACGTCTCCTGGACCGGCAAGGGGGATGGGACGAGCTGGACGCAGGCCAGCAACTGGTCAGACAACGCCGTGCCGGGATCCGGCGACGACGTCACGATCAACCTCTCCGGCAACCCCACGATCCAGATCACCTCGGGGACGCAGTCGGTCCATTCGGTGACCAGCACCGATCCGATCTCGATCAGCGGGGGGACGCTGTCGGTGGCCGCCGACTCGACGCTGAGCGGCGGATTGACCATGACGGGCGGGACCTTGAGCGCATCGGGATCCGGCACGACGCTCACGGTGTCGGGGACGACCACGGTCTCCGGCGCCAACCTGGAAGCCCAGAGCGGGGCGACGCTGAGCATGCCGGATCTGACGAAATACACCGAGACCGACAACACGACGTTCGAGGCGACGGGGGTTGGCAGCGTGCTGGACCTGTCGGCCTTGACCAGCCTGGGGTCGATGACGAGTTAC
>JAKAUH010000623.1 GCA_021818605.1 Planctomycetota bacterium | reverse complement strand
ACGCAAAAAGGGACGGACAAACGCAAAAAGGGACGGACGGAATATCGACAGAATGCAAAATGGGATGGGTTCTCAAGAGGACAACCATATGACCGCCGTCCCTCCGCCGGGGCATTCAGGCAATCTAAACGAGAGAATGCCTGTCCTCTTCGGGATCCTTTGGGCAAAAAACCCATGACGCACGGCGGCCCCGGTCATCTCTGGTCAATTGTCAACTTTTAACATGCATTGTATTAATAGTATAGTTATATTTGTATTTTTTTATTCTAATCGGTCCGATGCGATCGACTCAACTCCGCCCCGATCGGCCGCGAGCTGACCGGCACGATCACCGCTTACAGGGCTCGGAGAAGTTCCTCCAGGCGGTCCACGGCCGGATCAAAGGCGTATTGCCGGGTGGCGAGATGGTAGCCGCGCTCGCCCTGCTGGCGAGCATCGTCGGGGCGCTCCAGCAGCCGGACGATCGCCTCGCGCATCGCGTCGCCATCGCACGGCGGGACGATGCTCAGGCCGTCGCTCGGCTCGAGATAATCCGACAGGCCTGGAGAGCGCGTCGCAATGACCGGGCGGCCGCAGGCCAGACCCTCCATCAACGTCGTCACACCGGCGGCGTACAGGCAAGGGAAGACGCTGGCGACGACGATGTCGGCATCACGGTAGAGTTGCACCAGGTCGGGAAAGGAATAGAACTGCCGGGTCATGTTGGCCGGCATGGGATCGGGCAGCGACCTGGCCATGGACGCGGCGTACCGGGAGAAACCGCTGATCCGGATGCTGACATCGAGATCCCTGGTAGCCTCTGCCAGCGTCCGGTAGTCGCGCTTCTCGAGTCCCACCGCGACGATCGTGGGGCGCGCCTTTTCCGCGCTGGCCGGACCAGGACTGAAGAAGTGGTTGTCCGTGTGCTCCAGGACGAGGTGAATGCGAGACTCGGAGATCTTCAGGCTTCGGCGGAGATAATCCCCTTGGGTCGAGCAACAGACACTTAGGGCATCGGCCCGGTCGGCGAGGCGGAACATCCGGATGGCCACCCGACCCCGGCGGGAAGTGACGTTGTGGCAGAATACCAAGAGTTTCGGCCGTCTGGAGTTCCTTCCGAGCATCGTCGCCAGGGGCAGTCCGACATATTCACTCTGGCAGTAGACCGTATCGTCGGAGCCCAGTTGGCCCGCGAGCCGTCGAGCCAGGGCCCAGCACTCGCCGGCGCTGTAGAGTCGGGCCCGCATTCGATCGAACGCATTGGGCCGATCTCGATCGGGGTGCGGAACATGGACGGCCGCCCCCATCCGATCGGCGAGCACGGCCATGGAATGTCGCGGGCACAGGCCCATCTCGCTCTCGCGCCGCACCTGATCGAGGTCGATCCCGGGGCTCAATACCAGATGTACTGCCATTCATCGAATCCTTAAAAGATCGATTGAGTTCCAGTCCGATGATCCACGTTTTCCGACCCCGGACCAGGCACGGCCGATCGTCATCCGTTTTCAACGGGCTTCACCGACGCAATGATGACGGTGGGATGCGCCGGCCGGCCGGCCGCCCGGCTGCTCGGGTCTCCCGAGCCGGGAGCGCCGGCATGACCCCGAACTGACCTGTCAGCGAGCGGGATCCTCCCGCAGCACGGCCAGGTAGTTCGTCGTGCGGTAGACTTCCAGTCTCGCGTCGTACGGCTCCAGCGGACCAGACAGGCCCGTCCCGAGGATGCGGTGGATCCTGTAGTGTGGCGAGAGAAATTCGTAGATGTCCTTGAAGAACGTCCGGGACCCAATTTGAGCTTCGCCGAACTCGAACTGGATGGCCCCGATGGCGTCGTTCTCGATCATCTGGGTCGCCCCGCGGAGGACGTTCAGCTCGTTCCCCTCGACGTCGATCTTGAGCACGTCGACGCGGGAGAGGCCTTCCTCCGCGCAGAAGGCGTCGATGCTGCGGAGCCGGATCTCCTCCGTGAGCCGTCCCGCCGCGGACTCGCCGGCGGTGAGGTGGGCGTCGGCATGGACAGAGGCCTTCTGGGAACCTACTGCCTCGTAATACAGTATCGCCGTTCCCTCGTGGTCGCCGAACCCACAGTTAAGGCTTCGGATGTTCGACCTGCCCGCCGTGGTGTTCCGAAGGGTCTTGAAGACCGCGGCCGAGGGCTCGATACTGTATATAAGTGCACTGTCGCCGAAGACCTCGGCCGCGCTGATCGAGTAGGAGCCGTCGTGGGCGCCGACGTCGAAGACGACGGCTGGGCTTCCGGGTCGGGCCGCCGCGTGGCGACGCTGAAGCCATTTCAGAGTCCATAGCTCCCCGCTCTCTTCGACGACGTTCCCGCCGCCGTAGTTCAGGCCGTACAGCGACAACTTGTACAGAGATTCCCAGACCGGCTGGAGAACATGACTGCTCAGAAGGCGTCTCGCGAGGCGTCGAGAGGGACCTCGGTAGAGGACCCATTGGGCGAGGCGTTTGAACATCGGTTCAGTTTTTCCCATAGATGAATTTAGGATCTTGCAATATCGGTATCCACCCAATCGATTCTGTCAGATTCTCCACGACGATCCTGCGAGAGCGCATTGCGATTGGCTCGCCCACGGAAAAAGGGGACTGGCTCCCGGCGCTGATGCATTCCAGGCCACTTCTTGGCGGGCGGGGCTGCTGAGCCTCGTCGTTCGGCCCCTTCAGGATGGCCACATGATAAGTATTCGCTGCCTGAGCCTGCTCCTGTGCGCTTCCGCCGCGGTCGTTCTACCCGGCTGCGACGACAACCTCAACTCGGAACCACCTGGTCCGTTGCCGCCGGCATCCGCGGTGAGCCAGGGCCCAGGTGCGGCTTCGACCGAATCGCCTGCGATTACCGTGACGCTCAGGGCTGCCGCGGCGATCAGGCGGGTGGTCGCCGACCTGCCGGAAGCGAGCAAGCTCGACCTGCGCCTTCGAGCTGTCCCCGGCGGTTGCCAGGGCTTTCTGCACAGGCTCAATGTCGAACTCAGCGTGTCGCCTGGAGACCAGGTGTTTGAATCAGAGGGCCTGCATG
>JAKAUH010000100.1 GCA_021818605.1 Planctomycetota bacterium | reverse complement strand
GGGCGCGGTCTTCATCAAGAAATGACGGAAGGCCGGACAGATTCATCGGACGGGCCACACCGCACCGCACTGGAGATCATCGCCGTGACCAGATCGCGATCCATCGACCGACTCGTCCCCGCTGCCTCGCGCACGCTCGCCGCGCTCATCGTACTGGTCATCCTGGCCGGACCGTCGCGGGCGCAGGTGCCGTCGACGCGCTCGGGCGACGTGATTCCCCGCGATGTCCGCGAACTGTATGACCGCGGACTCAAGTACCTGGTGAAGACCCAGTCCGAATCGGGCGACTGGCAGGGCGGCCAGCAGGGGCCGGGGATCACCGGCATGTGCCTGATGGTCATGCTCGCCTCGGGCGAGGACCCCAACTTCGGCCCGTACAGCAACAACGTCCGCAAGGCGCTGCGCAGCATCATCAACGCTCAGGACGCCCAGACCGGCATCATGGGCAATGCCATGTACCACCACGGCTTCGCCATGCTCGGGCTGGCCGAGGCGTATGGCGCCGTCGATGAGCGCACGCTCTGGCCCAACGGCAAGGGCCCGCGCACGATCGGCCAGGCGCTCGAGCTGGCCGTCCGCGCCGCGATTACCTCGCAGAAGAAGAACCCCAACGGCGCCTGGCGCTACTCGCCGGATGCCACCGACGCGGACACCTCGGTCAGCGGCGCCGTCTTCGTCGGTCTGCTCGCCGCGCGGAATGCCGGCATCGAGGTCCCCGACGAGTCGATCAACCAGGCGATCGCCTATTACGTCTCGATGACCTCGCCCAGCGGCGAGGTGGCGTACTCCGGCGGCCTGGGCGGCTTCGGCGAGTCGCAGGCGCGCAGCTCGATCGCCTGCCTGGTGTACTCAGTGGCTCGCCGCAAGGACCTGAAGCAATATCACGCCACGCTCGACTATCTCAAGCAGCGGCTCGAGCAGACCGCGATGGGCTATCCCGAATACGCCCGCTACTACGAGGCCCAGGCGCTGTTCAAGGAAGACATTATCGACTGGGAGAAATGGAACAAGCTGCTGATCCGACAGCTCAAGCAGGGGCAGCAGGCCGACGGCAGCATCCCGGGCCAGTTCGGCAACGACGTCGGCACCGCCATGTCGTTGCTCGCGCTGGCGCTCAACTACCGCTTCTTGCCGATTTATGAACGTTGATCCGCATAAACGTAGGTCAGGCTTTCCCGCCTGACGGTTCAGGTGCTGATTCGCATAAACGTAGGTCAGGCTTTCCAGCCTGACGGTTGACCCGAGACGGGTTGACCCGAGACAGGCTGGAAAGCCTGTCCTACTTGAGTTCAGCGACATGACCCGCATGTGATGGGGACCCGCCGATGCCTAGCCGACTGATGCCCCCGACTGTCCAGGCCCGGCCCGTCCGCCCGGCGCGGGCCATTGTCCTCGCCGCCGCGCTGCTTGTCTTGGCCGCGGCCCCTGCTGCCCCGGGCGACGACGTGAAATCCCCGGCGAGCGCGGCTCTCGCCCCGCAGCCGATCCTCAATCTCGCTGACGGCGGATTCACGGTGGGCGAGCTTCGCGACACCAGAATGCCGGGCGTCCTGCGCTGGCAGTCCTCCGCCTTCACCTCGCCGTTCGACTTCCGCGTGCAGGACGTCAACGCGATCCAGTGGCCGCCGCCGGCCAGCCTGCACAGGCCGACTGGCGATTTCTGCTTCGAGTTGGCCGCCGGCGACGTCCTCTTCGGCAGTCTGCTGGCCGTCGACGACAGGAAGGTCGAGCTCGACATCGCGCGCCTGGGCCGGCTGCACATTAAACGCACCAGCCTGCACCGGATCTACCGCTGGCGCGACGGCGCCGACCTCATCTACCTGGGTCCGAATGGCCTGACCGGCTGGACCGAGCCCGCCGGCCAGAAGAACTGGCGCGAAGAATCGGGGCAGCCGACGACCGACAAGGAAGGCGCCGCGATCCGGGGCGAATTCAAGCTCCCGGTGAAGGCCGTCGTCGAGTTCGAGATCTCCTGGAAGTCCAAGCCCGATTTCGTCTTCGCCCTGGGCGTGGACGACAAGGACGCGACGGTCAAGCGGGCGTTTCGCTTCGAGGCGTGGGGTGGCGATCTGGTCGTCCAGCGCGAGCTCGAGCAGGAGGCCGACCTGGCCGTCGTGCAGGAGGTCACCGCCGGGCCTGGCCGCACGCATCTCCAGGCGTACCTCGACCAGGAGGCCGGCCGGATTCTCGTGTTCTCTCCCGGCGGCAAGCAACTGGCCGACCTGAAGGTCGCTGGCACGAAGCCCACCGTGTTACCGGGCCTGTACCTGGCGAACATCCGCGGCGACGTGCGGCTCGAGTGGCTACGGATCGGCCGCTGGAACGGCGAGGTTCCGCGCGAGGCGAGTGTGGACAAGACCCGGGTCCATCGCGTGGATGGCTCGATCATCTACGGCCAGCTCACCAGCTACAAGGCCGACACCCGCGAGTTCGTCGTGAAATCCGACTCGACCGAGTCGCGGATCGCAGCCGACCAGGTCAGCAGCGTGTTCCTCTCGCTGCCGAAGGACGAGCCCGCACGGATGATCCGTGCCGTCTACCAGGACGGCTCGCGGGTCAGCGGCTCGATCATCGGCGTCGAAAAGGGCACCATCGGACTGACGATTCCCGGGGTCGACGAGCCGCTCCGCTTGCCGGTCGAGGGCCTGCGCTCGCTCGTCGCGCTGGGCCGCGCGTCGTCGCAGGTGAAGCCCGCGTCCCTGCCCCGCCTCGAGGCCGAGGGCACTCGCCTGATCGGCGACCTCCAGGATGGCCGCGAAAAGCCCGGCGCGAGCTGCCTGGTCTGGCACCCGAGCAGCAGTACCACGGCCAGCCCGCTCAAACCCGGCATCGCCAGCAAGATCGTTTACAAGGAGATCGCGCTCCCATCGGCCCGCGCGGCCGCCCGCCGCCGCCAGGCCCAGAACAACGGCATGGGCGGCATGGCATTGCGGTTTGCCCAGGCGCTCGCCGAAGGTTCGTCGAACGCCCCCGCTTCGCAGGGCGAGGAGCGCCGGTCGCTTTATCTCCGCAGC
>JAKAUH010000947.1 GCA_021818605.1 Planctomycetota bacterium | reverse complement strand
ACATGAAGAGCCGCCCGATCAGCCCGTTTCGCCGGTATCAAGCTACGAAGCGGAGGAAAGCTGGGTAGTTACCAAAAAAACGAACCGTGTCTTACACCCTCAGACTCAGGGGACGAAACTCGCAGCTTTCGTTCCCAGGTCGTTCGCACGCCAGTCCGTGCGGCGATGATCCTCGGCGGCATCAGTGAGTCCGGTCATGCGTCCGCCGGTCGTCCCAGGCACCACTGCCGCCAGATCTCTCGATAGGCCCGCTCGATGCCCCGGGCGAAGCGCGGGGCGTCCATCAAGGGCGATCGCGCCATCCGGTCGCGCAGGGTGCGCCGCAACTCGGCGAGCCTGGGCCGGTCCGCCGCCAGCCGCGCCGCCAGCTCGATCGCCTCGACGGGCGTCGCGGCCGCCAGGTCCTTCAGCCCCAGGTTGCACAACTGGCTCCAGCCGGCACGCCCGACGACCGTGCGGCCGATCGTGGTGACGGTCGGCACGCCCATCCAGGCGGCGTCCAGGCTGGTCGTGTGTCCGTTGTAGGGCCAGGGATCGAGCGCCACGTCGATCCGCTGGTAGAGCCGCAGATAATCCCCCCGTGGCCGCTTGTCGACGTACTCGACCCGCGACCCGGCGACCCCCTCGCGCGTCAGCGCCGCCGCGATCCGGTCCCGTGCCCGGCCCCGAGGCGCGAGAACCAGAAGCCGAGAGACTGGCATCTTCTCGAGCAAGTGGGCCCACTGGACCAGGCAGCCGTCGTTGATCTTGGCGGGGGTGTTCAGGCAGCCGAACGTCGTCACGCCTGTCGCGAGCGAGGGTAGATCGCTCACCTCGGGCCCGTCGGCCAGCGGGTCGTAGCACCAGAACGTCTCCGGCAGCCAGATCGACTCCTCGGGGGACGGATCGTCGAACAACCCGGGTGGATCAAGGTACGGATCCGTCAGCCGGTAGTCGATCGTTGCAAGCCCCGTCGTCCCGGGATATCCCAGCCACGACACCTGCAACGGCGCCGGCTTCCGGGCAAAGACCAGCAGCCGGTTGTCGGCCGTGTGCAGTTTCAGATCCACCAGGATGTCGATCCGGTCCTGGCGCACCAACTCGGCGACCCGCGCGTCGGGCAGACCCAGGATGTCGCGCCAGGTGTCGGCCAGGCCGCGGAATCGCGACGTGAGGGCGTCGGGTCGGCGCACGTCGGAATAGCAGAAGACGTTGACCTGATCGCGGTCGTGGTTTGACAGTAGCGGGATGAGGAAGAAGGCATCGGCGTGGTTGCGAAAATCCGCGTTGATGTAGCCGATGCGCAGCCGCCGATCCGGATCGGCGGTGTTGAGATGCGGGCGGATCTCGCCGCGCAGGGGGACGGCGTACCGCTCGTTCCAGATCCGGCATTCCGCCAGGATGTCCTCCATGCCGCAGGCGGGGTGGTACAGGAGGGTCCGGATGAGGTTGCTGTGGACCTGCGCCGCACCGGGCCTGAGCCGCAGCGCGGTCCGGTGCTCGGCGACGGCCTCGTCGAGGTCGCCACACTCCATCAGTCCGTTGCCGAGGTTCGCGTGCGCGTCGGCGTGGCCCGGGTTGAGCTGCACCACGCGGCGGTTGCAGGCGGTCGCCTCCTCGACCTTGTCGAGCTTCCAGAGGACGAGGCCCAGGTTGAACGCGATGTCGGGCGAGTTGGGCCGGAGCTCGAGCGCCCGCCGCAGGCTGATCTCGGCCTCCTCCAGCCGGCCGAGCTGGAGCAGCGTATTCCCCAGGTTGTTGTACGGCTCGGCAAGGTCGGGCCGGATGCGGACGGCCTGGCGGAAGCTCTCGGCCGCCGCGTCGAGGTCGCCGAGCTCGCGGAGCACGTTGCCGAGATTGTTGTGCGCCATGACGAGGTCCGGTCGCGCTTCGACCGCGAGGCGGAAGGCCGCGGCAGCCTCGGCCGGCTCGCGGCGCTGGATCCGCGCGATCCCCAGCACATTCCACGCATCGGCGAGGTCGGGCCGGATGCGGACGGCCGCGCCGAGGAACTCGACGGCCTGGTCGAGACGGCCGGTCTGCGCGGCGATCAGGCCAAGCAGATGGAACGCCCCGGCATGAGCAGGTTCGGCCTGCACGACCTGCCGGGCGATCTGTTCCGCCTGAGGCCATCGGCCGGCCTGGTAGTGGCTCCAGGCCATCTCGATTGCCTGGGATGGGCTCGGTTGCGACATCTCCCGCCTCGTCCGGAATGGGTTCACTGGCCGCGGCGGTCCAGGGACTGGGGAGCGTTGGTTGCGCCAGCCGGGTGCCGTTCGTTCGCGTCCGCCGGCCGATGGCGGGGGATCTCGGCCTTGAAGTCGTTGAGGTTCGCCCGGTGTAGCCGGCGGTCCCGGTTCACCTCGACGACGGCAATTGTACCCCCGGTCACCGGCCGTCGCGATCGGCTTGCCCGCATGGGGCGGCCAAAGGGCGATTAGGGGACACATGGTTATTGTGTACAATAATTAATGATATCCCCTTTTCCCGGTCATTCTGGACCTTCGGGCGATTCCTGGCAAGGCCGATCGACTGGCCGCACCCGGGCCGCTGCTGGGCCTCCGCGATCGGATGGGAGGATTACGACGTGGTGCGCCTCGGGCTCGGCGCCTATAATGATCCGAGATGCGGAGGGATACCATGACGATCGAGGTTGAGAAGTAGTATCAATATCTGGAGGCCCGTCTCGGCTCGAACTATCGCCAGCTCTTCCTCAAGGGCCGGCGGATCCGGGCCGATCTGGTCTATCAGGATATCCACGGCCCGGATGCGTGCACCCCGGAGAGCTGGGCCGAGAACTACGGGGTGCCGCTGGAGGCGGTCTTCGAGGCCCTGGATTACGTCGAGCGGAATCAACCGGTCGTCCAGGCGGATCGAGATCGCGAAGCCGCCAGGCTCCGCGCCCGGGGTCAGGAATTGGTGTCAGCCATCACGCCGCCCTTCGGGCGGCACCCGAACCAATGAAAATTGGGTCGGCCACCGGTAGTCTGGATCGGCGCCTCGCACGGGTCTTACGCCGGAATGAATTTGGTGCTT
>JAKAUH010000660.1 GCA_021818605.1 Planctomycetota bacterium | reverse complement strand
GCTGGGTCGCGAGAACGCCGACGGGCGCGCCCAGCAGCCTCATCGGAGATTCCGCGCCGGCGCGACACTTCATGTCGCCATGCCTGGATGGTAGAATCAGCCCCGGCCGGTTCCCCGGCGGCCGGAGGAACGGCACCTCAACAACTCCACGGCGGAGAATACTCGATGGGTTCCGCGCGAAGGAAGGGCGAGCCCGAGTTGACGGTCGGCGACCGCCTGGTCACGGCTCTCATGGGATTCGTCGGTGCGTTTGTGACCATGTGCGTGGTCTGGCTGATCGCCATGCGGGCGATGCCCCATGAGAAGGAGCCGCCCATCCCGTTCGCCGCGACCTGGATCGCCGGCCTGATGATTGGTGCGGCCGGCTTCGCGGCGGGCCCGGAGCGCATGATGGACGGCTTCGGCGTCGTCTGGACCTCGATCGGCAGGATCTTCTTCCGGCGAGTGGACTGACCGGCGCGCCTTTCTGGCTGACACACCCTGACAAAATAGGGACTGGCTCCAGGTTTTCGAAGGGCCTTGCCCCATTTTGTCAGGGTCTCTCATCGCCCGCCGACGGCTCGCGGCGGCGATCGCGTCGCTCCGGCCGTCACTTCTGCCGCGTGTAGGCCAGGGCCAGCAGCGCATACGCGGTGACGAGGTTCGGGTCGCCCTCCATGAAGCGGTCGGAATGGTTGACCCAGCCCCCCTCGGGATCCTGCCGCTTCGCCAGCGCCGCGGTCAACTCGGCCTTCCAGTCGTGCTGCACGCCCTTCGCGTCGGTGAATTTCGCCTCACCGAGCACAGCCATCGTTTTGGCGAAGGTATGGTAGTAGTAGTAAAGCCCCTGCTGGCCCAGGCCGGGGTTCTCATCCAGCGTGTAGTGGTTCTTGATATATGTCATCGCCGCCTTGACGCGCGGGTCGTTGCGGTCGAGGCCGGCGTAGATCATGCTCTTCAGGCCGGCGTAGGTCATGCTGGCATAGGAGCGCAGGCCGCCGCCGTCCGTCTTGCCGGCCATGCTCTCGCCATCGTGGGCCGTCGAGTAGACGAACCCGCCGTCATCGACCTTGGCGGCCCAGGCCTGGTCGTTGAACTCGCCCTTGAGGTTCTGGCAGCGCGAGACGAATACCATCGCCTTCTTGAGGCTCGGGTCGTCCGCCGGCAGACCGGTGTCGCGCAGCGCCTCGATGAAGAACGCCGTGTTCGACAGGTCGGGCCGGCTGTTGCGACCGCCGTAACCCGCGCCTCCGTAGAAGGGGTCGTCGCGGTCCTTCCCCTCCGATTCGTCCCACTGCATCGTCTTGAGGAAGTTCTGGGCCGTCTTGATCGTCCGGTCGTACCGGCCCTTGCGATTCGCCTCCTGGAAGGCGACCATCGCGATCGAGGTCGTGTAGTTGGCGTGCGCCGACTCGGAAACCCCGCCGTGGGGCCCGATGAAACTCTCGAGATAGGTCAGGGCCTTCGTGATGGCCGGATCCGCCGCCGTCACCTGGCCGGAGCGGAGCAAGGCCGTGACGACCAGCGCGGTGACGCCCGGCTCGCGCTGGGTCGACCATCCCCCTTTCGCATCCTGCCTGGGCCGGAGGAACGCGACGCCGCGGTCGATCAGCCGGGTGGCCTCGGCGGGATCGCTCGGTGCGGCCTTCGCGTCGTCGGCGAGCAGTCGGCCCGGGCGGACCGCGCCGGCGCAGGCCAGCAATCCGAGCGTCCGCGCACCCTGGCCGAGGAACCGGCGCCGCGAGCGGGATTCAGGCGTCATGAATTCGTCGGCTCGCCCGCGTCCGGACCAACCAGCGCGGCAGTGGCCAGCCCGAGGACCCGGCTGAAACTCCGGTTCCCGGCCGCACACCTTCATCATTATCACGACGTCCCGCGGCTTTCCAGCGGTAGCCGCATCCACGATCTTGAAGCGCCTTGCTTCGACCGACGCGCGCAGCCAAACTGGAGGACGCCAGACCGGCCGCGTCCTGCTCATTTTCCCCGCGGCCGTCCGTCCGGCACTCTCAACGGGGAGGGTCAGCGATGGTCGGACGGATCGCAACGTGCCTCGTCGTCACCGTCATCGTGGCCGGGTGCGGCAACAGAGGGATGCATGAGTATCAGTCGCTCGACGGCCGGTATCGCGTGATCCTCTCCGGCACGCCCAAGGTCGAGGTGCGAACCTTCCCCACGGCGGTCGGGCCGATGGTCTCAAAGATTACGAGCGCGAAGGATCTGTCGGAGACGGCCCGGCTCATCATGTACGTCGACTATCCGCCGCCTCTGCTCAACATCGGGAATCGGGAGGCGTTCCTCGATAACTATTGCCTGGGTTGGGCGCATCGCACCCGGGTGTCGGTCCTGAGCAAGGCGCCGATCGAGATTGCGGGCCATTCGGGACGCGACTTGACGTTCGATTCGCTCCCCAACAGCCAGTTCGGCAAGGTGTCGGGCCGGGCCTGGTTCTTCGTCGTGGGCGCCCGGCTGTACGTGGTTACAATCATGGCTCCGCCGGGACGACTCGACGCCGCGACGATCGACAGCTTCTTCAACTCGTTCGCACTCCTCGATCAGGGGCCAGGTCCGCCGCAGCCGGTCCCGAACCCCGACATGCCCGGCTCCCCGCCGCCGCAACTCGCGACGGATTCGGACAATCCACCCCACCAGCCGGCCGCCACGCTGGCGTTCTACGACGTGCCCGACCCGGCCGATGCCCCGATCGAGGCCGACATCCCCGGGATGGGCTCAAAGCCGGCCGCCAGTCGTGACGCCGGCCTCGACGGTGCGCCGAAGTCAACGATTCCCGGCGCGACAATCCGTTCGTTCGAATGGGTCGACGCCAACGCCGACATGGTCGGCACGTTCGACAACAACTCCCGCGCCGACGGCAAGCGTGACCACCACTTCCGGCTCCAGATCGACCTGCCGCCCACCACCATCATCGAGTCAATGGCCCTCAGCACGGATAACGTCAACCGCTGGGAGACGAGGCCGACCAGGCAGTGGTGGCCGCTCGCCGTGTTCCAGAATGGCCGGGCCGTGTGCCGGGCGCAGGT
>JAKAUH010001005.1 GCA_021818605.1 Planctomycetota bacterium | reverse complement strand
CCAAGACCCGGACTGCCCGCCTTCGCGGACAGCCCGATGATGTGGATCGGTCCGGCGTAGGGGAGGACCACCGAACGGTCGGAGGCCATCGACGCGGAGATCGGGTGATCCACGCCGCTCCGCGACGCCGCGACGACAACCATCCAGTCGCCGCCAATATTCGCCCGAGGATCCAGGACCCGGCCCTTGCCCAGCTCGAGGTTGTACGACCGGAGGAACTCCTCCAGGCCGCTCTGGCGCTGGTTGCTCTGGAGTAGTAGGACGGGTCCACCCCGGTCGGCGTAGGCGCGGATCCTCGCGATCTCACCGGGCTTGAACGGATCGAGAGGTCCCGCCACGACCAGGAGCGCGACGTCCTCGGGGATCTCGTTCTCGACCAGATGCAGCTCGACGGGTTTGTAGCCGACCCGGACCAGTCGCGCCCGCCAGTCGGCGAGGCCGCCAGGCCCCGTGTCGTCGAGCTTCGGCTCGCCGTGGCCGACGGTGAACGCGATCTTCACCGTCTTCCCCTCGCGCAGCCGCAAGATCGCCGAGGTGATTGCGTCCTCGCCGCGGAATTGCCGCTCGAAGTGGTCGGATCTGTTGACCTCGTGGATATTCGGCAGGTCGAAGAGCTCCTGGTTGCGCACCAGGATCGGCGTGGACCCGTCGCGGTCGTACTCGAGCACCACTCCGCCGCCCCTCAGGAGCACGATCTCGGGGACGCGCTTTGTCAGCTCCTCGGTTTCCTGGAGGTCCTCGTAGGGGTTCAGCTCCTTCAGGCGGATCATGTCGGGGCGGATCGCCTGGTACGCCTCGAGGAGCTGCCGGACCCTCGGCCGATAGGGCTCGAGGCCGCGGCCCGTGACCTGGGTGAAGGTGAGCTTCCGGTCCAGGGCGTTGATCTGGTCGACGCTGAGCTTTGTCAGTGAGTAGGCGCCCTCGCTCGTCATGTCGAACGGCTGCCCGCCGTAGCGGAATGCCAGGACGTTCAACACGATCAGGATGCCCGACAGGAGCGCCAGGTCGAGGAATGAGCTGGAGACCTCGATCGTGCGGCGCACGGTCGGGCTGGTGTGCCGATACCGGCGGTTCACCCGGATAAGGAACAGGACCAGGCCGATGCCGGCGGCGAAGATCGGCAGCGACCAGGGGATGCCCCGGCCGATGGCCACGGCTGCCCCGGCCAGGATCAGGATCAGCCCGAAGGCGGCGCCGATGACGATTCGGTCGGGATGGACGCCGCGCGGCGAGTCGCCGTCCGACTCCCCTTCGACCGACTTGCCAGGCACCGCGCCGCGCAGCACCCAGGTGAGCACCAGGAACGTCGCGATCCCCGCGCCGACGACCCAGACCTCACCGCGGCCCAGCCAAGTCAGGACCTTCTCGATCATCGCCCGCCATTCCCCTCTCTTCGCGAACCGACTCCACGCAATGCGCCCTCCCGGCGGGCCGGGCGCCCCGACACCTCGGGACTCACCGATTTCCCCGCCCCGCCACGACCCGCACCGTCAGACCCAGCAGCAGGATGCAGACCGACACGTGCAGGACCAGGTGCCGCAGGTCCAGCCGCCCCAGCGCCAGGGAGCGGATCTGGTGATAGACCGACGTGTAGCGCGCGGCCTCGAGCCAGCCGCCCTGCCGGCGGGTCGTGGCCAGCACGATCAGGGGCACCACCACGATCATCATGAGCATCGCCACGAACGTCCAGATCGCCGCCACGATCTGGTTACGGGTCATCGCGCTGAACAGCAGCCCGAGCGCCACGAACATCATCCCCATCGTCGTCAGCCCGACCCCCAGCGCGATGAGCGGCCCGATGTCGAAGTGGAAGTGCGCCTGGAGGTACAAAAACGGCAGGTACATGGCGAAGGGTAACAGGAGCGTCATGTACATGATCACGCCGGCCAGCCACTTGGCCACCACGACCTGGGTCTCGGTGACGGGCAGCGTCAGCAACGTCTCGATCGTGCCCGCGCGCCGCTCCTCGGCCAGCAGGCGCATGGTGAGCGCCGGAATGGCCAGCAGGATGGCGCCCCAGAACGCCAGGCTCTCCGAGACATATCCGGTCATCGGGTCGTTCAGGCTCGAGAACTCGAGCCAGGCGCGCTGCGGCTGGCTCAGGGTGTCGACGAGCACCCAGAAGTTCCAGAAGGCGATGAGCTGGAAGGCCAGGAGAATCAGGTAGGCCATCGGGGCCATGAAGTAGGCCCCTAGCTCGCGCCTCAACAGGATGTTGACGTGTCGCATATTCATCATGAATGGAATCGGATTGCGCCTTGTCAGGAAGCCTCGCTGCGGGCGTCGGCCAGCGCCTCGCGGTTGACGGCCTGGATGAACCGCTCTTCCAGCGAGCTGCGCCGCAGGTCGAGCCGCCGGATCGGGAACCCGGCGGAGGCCAGCCGCTGGCCGATCGACTCGCGGAGGTCCTGGCCGTCGCGGGTACGGACGTGGAACCCGGCGAACGCGCCGTCCTGGCCGTCGGGGATCGCCCGGTCGACTTGAGGGACGGTCTCGAGCACGCCGCGGATCGCCTCGGACGATCCACGGGCCTCGACGACGACGGTGTTCTCGCGCCTGAGGCTCTCGAGCCGCTCGTCGACGGTGATCCGGCCCCGGGCGATGATGATCACGCGGCTGCAGACCGCCTCGACCTCTTCCAGGATATGCGTCGAGATGATGATCGCCTTGGTCTTGGCCATGTCGTGGATCAGCTCGCGCACGTCGTGTTTCTGATTCGGATCGAGCCCGTCGGTCGGCTCGTCGAGGATCAGGGTCGGCGGATCATGCAGGATCGCCTGCGCCAGGCCGACGCGGCATTTGTAGCCCTTGGAGAGCGTGTCGATCGGCTGATCCAGCACCGATTGCAGGGCGGCCTTCTCGATCACGTCAGCGATGCGTTGCCGCCGCGCCTTGCCGTCGATGCCGCGCACCTCGGCGATGAAATCGAGGAAGCCGCGCGGCGTCATGTCGGCGTAGGACGGCGCGCCCTCCGGCATGTAGCCGATCTGCCGCTTGGCCGCGATCGGCGATACGGTGACGTC
>JAKAUH010000095.1 GCA_021818605.1 Planctomycetota bacterium | reverse complement strand
GAAAGAAACAGGCCGCTGTCAGGTAGCCGGCGACGAAAATCGTGTCGACGTTCGGCTCGGCCGAGTAGAGCAGCAGTGGCGTCGAGGTGACAAACCAGCACGCGGCGATCGCGGCGGCCGAGCGCCCGATCCCGAGCAATCGCGCACACCCGTATGCCGACACGCTGGCCAGGAGCAGGAACGGCGCCTGGCCGAGCCGGGCGAGGAAGTCGCCCCCGCACGACGCCATCAGCCAGGTAAACCACAGGTCGCCGTTGGCCGGGAAGTAGGTGGCCGCGTTCTCGCCGAACGGGGCGGCCACCAGGATCAACCGGCCGGCCTTCCACCACCTCGCGGCGAAATACAGGTGATAGATCGGGCCGTCGCTGACCACCTTCACGGCCGCGACCAGCGACGGGATCGCGTAGATCAAGGACGCGGCGAACACCAGTGCCAGGCCGATCGTGACCTCGAGCTCGACCGGCGAGCCGTCGGGCTTCGGGGCAGGTTCGCGTGCGCCGCGACGGAAGTGCCAGGCGATCAGGCCGGCCGCGGCGACCAGGCCCGACCAGGCCAGAATCGGGACCGTCTCGATCGCGCCGACGAGCCCGAGCAGCTCGAGACCGACCGTGCAGCATGACCAGAAAATCACGGCCGACGCCAGCCAGCGCGGGCGGCCGCGCGGCTGCCCGAGCGCCGCGGTGATCGCATACGACCCGGCGGCCAGGAGCAGGTTCGCCGCCGCGCCGAGAAGCGGGACGACCGGTATCATGTCGACGATCACAGGATCCTTTCCGCTGGCAGGCGCCGCCTCGCCGGGCCACCTGTGATGGTGATGACGGCGGCGGGGGCGCGATGGCGACGGCCGGCGGTGGGGCTTTACCATCTCGCCGAGCGTCGTTTATCATTCTAGGGAGAGCGGTGCCCCATGGCATCCGGGTGACCGCGCCGGACTCTTCCCCCGAGGGCCTTGGTGGCCGCTGGCGTCCTCCCTGAACCCGCTCGAACCGAGAAACTGAGGCAAACGATCCAATGCTGGGTGCAAAGCTGGGCATCTCCGACTACCTGGAACGGGTCTGCGACGACATCCGTCGCATGGACTACTCGCAGATCGAGGCGGTGAGCGAGCTGATCGAGGCCGCCTACGACGCGAGCCGGTTCGTGTTCATCATCGGCAACGGCGGCTCGGGGGCCAACGCATCGCACTTCTGCGAGGACCTGGCCAAGTGCACCCTGTGCGACTTTGAATCGCAGAAACGGCTGAAGGTCCTCAGCCTGACGGACAACACCTCCGCCATCATGGCCTGGGGCAATGATGAAGGCTACGACCGGATCTTCCTCGAGCAGTTGAAGAATCTGGCCTCGCCGGGCGACCTCCTGCTGGCGATCTCCGGGTCGGGGAACAGTCCCAATATCCTCAAGGCCGTGACCTGGGCGAACGAGAACGGCCTGACGACCATCGGGATCACCGGGTTCTCGGGCGGGAAGCTCAAGGCGGTGGCGCACCACAACCTGCACGCGCCGGTGGACGACATGGGGATCGCCGAGTCGTTGCACCAGGTGGTGTTCCACTGGATCATCGACGACCTGTACCGGCGGTTTTCGGCCAAGGTCGAGGCCCCGGCCGTCGCGGCGTCGAGGTGAGGTGAGCCGGTGGTCAGTCGCTGGGTCGCGGGCATCGAGATTGGCGGGACGAAGCTCCAGCTCGGCGTCGGCCGCGGCGACGGCAAGATTGTCGCGCTCGAGCGGCTGGCGGTTGACCCCGCGCGGCAGGCCGAGGGGATCCGCCGGCAGATTCTGGAGGCGTTTCCCCGATTGCTCCACTCGGCGGGGATCGCCCGCGCGGCCGTGGGCGCCGTCGGCTTCGGCTTCGGCGGGCCGGTGAACGCCGATCAGGGCCGCGTCGAGCGCTCCTACCAGGTCGCGGGCTGGGAAGACTTTCCGCTGGCCGAATGGGCATGCGAGCACCTCGGCGTGCCCTCGGCCGTACTGCACAACGATGCCGACTCCGCCGGGCTGGCCGAGGCCCGCTTCGGCGCCGGGACCGGCCGGGCACCCTTGCTCTACATCACGGTCGGCAGCGGGATTGGTGGGGCCCTCATCCTCAACGACCGCATCTACCGCGGCTTCGGCAAGGGCGCCGGCGAGATCGGCCACCTGCACGTCCCCGACTTTCGCGGCGAGGGCCCGGCCTACCGCCTGGCCGAGCTGGAACAGGTTGCGTCGGGCTGGGCCATCGCGCGCGCCGGCCAGCAGCTCGCCGACGCCGGCCGCCTCGACCTGACCGACCTCGGCAGCAAGCCCGGCCCGGTGACCGGATGGATGGTCGCCGAGGCCGCCCGACACGGTCACCCCGACGCGGCCGGCATCATCGACCGCGGCCAGAAGGCGCTGGGCGTGGCCCTCGCCCAGGCCGTCGCGATGGTCGCCCCGCGACGAATCGTCATCGGCGGCGGCGTTTCGCTCATGGGCGAGCCCTGGTTCGCCAGCGTCCGCCGGGCCGTCGATCAGTTCGTCTTCGCCCCGTTCCGCGGCGGTTTCGACATCGTTCCCGCTGCCCTGGGCGAGGAAGTCGTCGTCCATGGCGCCCTCGCCCTGGCTCATGATGCCTTACGGCAGCACGTGTCCTGATCCCGAAACATTCGGCCCCCGTTACCCATCCGCACTTCTCCACACCTCGGTCTGACCCCGGGCGCAACTTGACAATCCCGCGGCCAAGCATACAAAGTTGATTAGATGGATTGTGCGGATTTGACCCGGCAGGAGGGCGGCAGGACGAGTGCGCCGGATTCGAAGACCCGACCTACAATCGAGTTGAAGAAGTTGCTCATGGCCGGTCCGAATTCGCAGGCTGTCCCTTATCGAGGTGGTTGCGGTAGTGTACAATAAGTAGCGTGATGAGGAATTGAGGGGGTCGGGGAGGAGTTTTTTGAGAGATGAGGTGAGGGGAAGGTCGAGCGTCAGCCGGGCGAATGAGCCGAGGCTCTGACCTGGGGGCCCCGGTTAACCATCCTCTTCGTCACAGGCGGTGGAAAAAACGGGCGCC
>JAKAUH010000322.1 GCA_021818605.1 Planctomycetota bacterium | reverse complement strand
CGCGCCATGCCGGCGAGCGTCGACTCGATCCCCACCTCGGCCAACCAGGAGGATCACGTGTCGATGGCGGCCCACGCCGCCCGTCGCCTGCCGGCGATGGCCGAGAACGTCGCGGCGGTCGTCGCCATCGAGCTTCTGGCCGCCGCCCAGGGATGCGACTTCCTCGCCCCGCTGATCTCGAGCCCCCGGCTGGAGCGTGTGCGCTCGCTGATCCGCGGCGTCGTGCCGCCTCTGGGTGACGATCGTTATCTCCACCCGGACATCGAGGCCGCGATCAGGCTCGTGCGCTCGGGGGCCGTGGTCGAGGCGGCCGGCGCCGAGCTGATCCCGACGGTCGCGGGGGAGGGCCCATGAGCGACGCGCTGCCGCGAGAGGAATTTGGATGAGAAGGAGTCCACGGGATAGAATCCCCTGGGAAGACGGCCGGCCACCATTGCCGACCCTGCCGATCGGCGAGAATCCTCGATCACAAGGGAGCGCCCTGACCATGATCCGTGCCATCATTGAGGAGGGACAGATCCGTCCTCTCGAGCCCCTTCCCGCGGAATGGATTGAAGGCAGCCAGGTGATCGTCGACGATGCGGGGCCGCCGCCTTCCGATGACCTGGAGCAATGGTATCGCGAGTTGCAGGAGCTAGGGCCGGCGCAATCCGAACCGGGCGAATGGGAGCGCGTCCAGGCGATCCTGGCCGAGTCGCATATGTCAGTGCGATTGAGGATCACGTTTGCCCTGGGATAAGCCCGAACAGAACTGGGTCGAGACCTGAGGACCACCCCATGACCCGTTCCGACCCGACCCGCACCATCCGCGCCCCGCGCGGGGCGACGCTGACGGCCAGGAGCTGGCAGACCGAGGCCGCCCTGCGCATGCTCATGAACAACCTCGACCCGGAGGTCGCTGAGCGTCCCGCCGAGCTGGTCGTCTACGGCGGGATCGGCCGGGCCGCTCGCGACTGGGAGAGCTACGACCGGATCGTTGAGACGCTCGTCCGGCTGGAGGACGACCAGACGCTGCTCGTCCAGT
The DNA here is from genome assembly GCA_021818605.1 of Planctomycetota bacterium. GTDB lineage: Bacteria > Planctomycetota > Planctomycetia > Isosphaerales > Isosphaeraceae > JAKAUH01. The sequence continues at coordinate 2,004 of JAKAUH010000322.1, read as the reverse complement.
CGGGCCGGCCGGTGGGCGTGTTCCGCACCCATCCGGACGCCCCGCGCGTGCTGATCGCCAACTCGAACCTCGTCCCACGCTGGGCGACGTGGGACCACTTCAACGAGCTGGACCGCCGCGGCCTGATGATGTACGGCCAGATGACCGCCGGGTCGTGGATCTACATCGGCAGCCAGGGCATCCTCCAGGGGACGTACGAGACGTTCGTCGAGGTCGGCCGCAAGCACTACAGCGGCGCTCTCGGGGGGCGATGGATACTTACGTCCGGCCTCGGCGGGATGGGCGGCGCGCAGCCGCTGGCCGCCACCATGGCCGGCGCCTCGTGTCTGGCCGTCGAGTGCCGGCCGGAACGGATCGCGATGCGGCTACGGACCCGCTACCTGGACGTCGAGGCGCGCGACCTGGACGACGCCCTGGCCCGGATCGAGCGAGCTTGCCGCGAGAAGATGCCGGTGTCGGTCGGGCTGCTCGGCAACGCGGCCGAGGTCCTGCCTGAGCTGGTCCGCCGCGGCGTCCGGCCCGACGCGGTCACCGACCAGACCTCGGCGCACGACCCGCTGCACGGCTACCTGCCGCGCGGCTGGACCGTCGCCGAGTGGGAAGCGCGGCAGGCCGACGATCCCGCGGGGGTCGAGCGGGCCGCGCGGGCCTCGATCGCCGAGCATGTCCGCGCGATGCTGGCCTGGCACCGCGACGGGGTGCCGACGTTCGACTACGGCAACAACATCCGGCAGGTCGCGCAGGACGAGGGGGTCGTCGACGCGTTCGACTTCCCGGGGTTCGTCCCGGCGTACATTCGCCCGCTGTTCTGCCGGGGGATCGGGCCGTTCCGTTGGTGTGCCCTGTCGGGCGACCCGGAGGACATCCACAGGACCGACGCCCGGGTCAAGCAGCTCCTCCCGCACGACCGCCACCTGCACCACTGGCTCGACATGGCGCGCGAGCGGGTCGCCTTCCAGGGACTGCCGGCCCGGATCTGCTGGGTCGGCCTGGGCGACCGGCACCGGCTCGGGCTGGCGTTCAACGAGATGGTCGCCCGCGGCGAGCTGGCGGCTCCGGTCGTGATCGGGCGGGACCACCTGGATTCGGGCTCGGTGGCGTCGCCGAACCGGGAAACCGAGGCCATGGCCGACGGCTCGGACGCGGTGTCCGACTGGCCGTTGCTCAATGCTCTGTTGAACTGCGCATCGGGTGGGACCTGGGTCTCGGTGCATCATGGAGGTGGAGTCGGGATGGGTTACTCGCAGCACGCCGGGGTGGTGATTGTCTGCGACGGCACCGCGGCTGCCGCGAGGCGGATCGAACGGGTGCTGTGGAACGACCCCGCGACCGGCGTGATGCGCCACGCCGACGCCGGTTATGAAGAGGCCATCGCCTGCGCCCGGGAGCATGGGCTGGACCTGCCCTCGGTCCCGGCGACTCGACCGAGCTCGCGAGAGGCTCCGACCGGGTCGGATGGCAGCATTTCAGCCTGGGCAACGTTTTGACGGGGACGCAGTTCAACCTCACGCTGAGCCAGCTGGCGGACAGCGTGCTGAACATCTTCAACGCCGAGGGGGTTAACATCACCGGTAACACGACCGCCAGGGACATGCTGAGCGACACCGTGCTGGCGGTTCAGGGGGGACGTGCTGCGCGCGGTTCAGATCCTAGGATGTTAATGAAACGTCGAAAAGGAGCGGAGAGCAGAGAGCGAAGCAGCATAACGGCATCCAGAGTCTTCACGTGCAGTGGGTTCAAGTCCCACGTTCGGTACTCTCGCTCGTCCAGCTTCCTCTTCCAGCGATCGAGCCATCCTGATCCTCACGACCCGAAAATCGGCTCGCGGCATCTCGCTCTTCTGATCTCTTCCTCTCCGCCTGCCCGCTTTTTTCGTGCTAGGAGGCTGCCCCCGAAAAGTCTGCTGATTCTGTGGATCTCGATGGTTTTGACGGTCGGTTTGCCTTAGCATGAGGAGTTTGAGCTTGTTTGATCTCCTCACTCCGCACGCGAGGCCGGTCATGA
>JAKAUH010000134.1 GCA_021818605.1 Planctomycetota bacterium | reverse complement strand
GTCCTCGTCGCCCGGCCGACCGCCAGTCGAGCCCCCGGACGTCTATCATACCGCGTGGATCACTGGCATCGAGACCACCCGGTCCCGGCTCGCGGCGACGATGATCCGCCGTCTCGAGAATGCAGGTGGACTTGAAGACGGGCGACCCCGGACGCATAATGAGAGCCCTGAACACCCCGGTCGGCCCCCGCCGACCGCTTCCAAACGCACCGGCCGCCCCGAGGAGCCGAAGGATCCCATGAAGTCCAAGACGCGTCATCGCAAGAGCTACAAGTGGCGCAAGCGGGCCGACAGCTCGCCTGTGGCCAAGGGCCGTCGGCGCAAGATCCACGGCATGCGTAACCCCCGCAAGGCCAGGCGGGCCGGCGGCCGCGGCCTCTGAGCCGGGTCCGCCCCGTGGCGCCGCTCGTCCTCGCTCGGGCTAGATGCCGCCCAGGACCTTGGCACGCCCGACCCGCGAGATCGCCTTCATGAACGCGGCCGTGCGGAGCGATACGCTTCTGCGCTGCGCCAGGTCGCAGATATCGCGGAACGCCTCGACCAGCCTCTTCTCCTCCTCCCGCTGGATCTGCTCGAGCGGCCAGCGGAAATGCTGGAGATTCTGGACCCACTCGAAGTAGCTGACGACCACGCCCCCGGCATTGGCCAGCACGTCGGGTACGACCGGGATCCCCCGCGTCACGAAGACCTCGTCGCCGTCGGGCCACGTCGGCCCGTTGGCCGCCTCGACGATCAGGCTAGCCTGCACGGCCTGGGCCATCTCGCGATCGAAGATTCCGCCCAGGGCCGCGGGGATCAGGACATCGACGGCCATGGTCAGCAGCGATTCATTCGTCGTGGTGTCCCCCCCCTTGAAACCGGCGATCTTGTGCGAGACCGCGACGTGCCGGTCGAGATCGGCGATGTCGATCCCCTCGCGGTTGACGACGGCACCGTAGGCGTCGGAGACGCCCACGATCTTGCCCCCCATCTGCGCCAGGAACCGCGCCGTGTGACTGCCGACGTTCCCATAGCCCTGGATGGCGAATGTCGTGCCGGCGACCGTGCGCTGCAACCGGGCGAGCATCTCGCGGGTCACGATCGCCAGGCCGAAGCCGGTGGCGGCCTCGCGGCCCGCCGATCCGTGGAACTCGACCGGCTTGCCCGTCACACAGGCCGGAGCGAAGCCAGCGTACTTGGCGTATTCGTTCATGATCCAGGCCATAACCTGAGCATCCGTTCCCATGTCGGGAGCCGGGATGTCCTTGTGCGGCCCGATGGTGTCGTGGATCTTTTCGATGAACTTGCGGGTCAGCCGCTCGAGCTCGCCGCGCGAGAGCTTGCCGGGGTCGCAGTTGATCCCCCCCTTGGCCCCGCCGAAGGGGAGGTCGACGACCGCCGTCTTCCAGGTCATCAGGCTGGCGAGCGACCGCGCCTCGTCCTGGTCGACCGCCGGGTGGTAGCGCAGACCGCCCTTGTACGGGCCGCGGGAATTGTCGTGCTGGACGCGGTAGCCGATGAAGTTGCCGATCCTGCCCGAGTCGAGCTCGATGGGCACCTCGACGCGCACCTCGCGATCGGGCGTGACCAGGAGCGTGCGAATGTTCTCGGTCAGGTCCAGGAGCCTGGCCGCCTGCTCAAAATAATAATTGGTTGCCTCGAAGGCTTGCATCTTCGCCCCGTTCCCCGGATAACGGTAGTCTCGGTGACCAAACCCGACGGATCCATCCCGACCCGCACCGATCCTAACGGACCACCCCGCCGCCCCGCAATGGCCCTGGCCATCCCCCACACACCGACGGGCGAAGACCGCCCAGACCACCTTGACCCGATGCCCTGGGAACCTCCGAACTCGACCGGATTCACCCCACATACAAGCAATCGGAAAATCGGATAGTCCTTGAACGGGACTGGGAGTGGATGCGACAATGGAACCGTGGCGTCTGGCCGAGCTGACGTACGGGCAGATCAAGGGCGAGCCACCCTTCCAGGTGGCCGTCCTGCCGCTGGGCGCGACCGAGCCTCACAACCTCCACCTACCGTACGGGACCGACACCTTCCAGGTAGAGGTGATTGCCTCGCGTGCCTGTGCCATCGCCCACGGTCGCGGCGCGCGCGTCGTGCTGCTCCCCGCCCTGCCCTACGGGACCGAGACCAACCAGATGCGGTTCCCTCTGGCAATGAACCTGAATCCCTCGACCATGGGACGGGTGCTCGCCGACCTGATCGACTCGCTCGAGGCCCACGGGGTCGATCGCCTGCTGATCCTCAACGGCCACGGGGGTAACGACCTGAAATGGGTGCTCCGCGAGTTGCATCGATCGACAAAGGTCCACATTTTTCTGTGCAACTGGTTCAGGATGATCTCAGATTGCTATTCGAGCATATTCCAGGAGAAGGACGACCACGCCGGCGAGATGGAGACCAGCATGGGGCTGGCACACTTCCCCGCCCTGGTCGAGATGGACCGGGCCGACGAGGGAGCGGTGAAACGGTCGCGGTTCGAGGCGGTCAACCGCGGCTGGGTGGAGATCACCCGACCCTGGCACCTGCTGACGACCAACTCGGGATCGGGCGACCCCCGGGCGGCGACCGCGGCCAAGGGGGAGGAGCTGACGAAAGTGGTCGCCGAGCGAATCGGCGGGTTCCTGGGCGATCTGGCGGCCAGCCCGATCGACGAGACCTTCCCGTTCTGAGGCCGGGGCTCGCCCGAGGAAACGGCATGAGGTTCATCGGACGATCATCCGCGCGACCCGCCCGCCTCGTCGGCCGGGTCCTCGCGGCGCTTGCGGTGCTCGCGAGCCTGTCTGGCTGCACTGGCCCGGAGGCCCCCGCACCGGCGCCCTCGCCGTCGGCGACCCGCCCCCCCCGCGTCGCGGCCCAACCACCGCGGCCGGGCCCCGTCGAGCAGGTTGACTATCACCTCGAGGGAATCGTCCGCGGGGTCGATCCCGAGGGGGGCCGCGTGCTGATCCGACACAACGAGATCCCCGGCCTGATGAAGGCCATGACGATGCCCTTCGAGCCCGAGGACCAGGCCATCCTGGGACTGCT
>JAKAUH010000283.1 GCA_021818605.1 Planctomycetota bacterium | reverse complement strand
TCCCCGGCCTCCGGCCAGGGACGTGCAAGCACCCGAAGGGGTCGCGTTCACCGCGGTGAGCCCCTTTTACTAGGAGTAGACAAGGAGTACCAGATCAGTTATCGGCATTTCACCGGCCCCCCTTGAGGGCATTTCGCCAATCCAGTTCAAATGCAGGCGAACGGGCGGGACTGTCTTACGAACAGCCTTACCCTGTAAGATTTTACGGCGAGCATCGCCGTTGAAAAAAATCCGGGCGGAGGCCCTGGATTCCGGCCGCTGGAGCCCGAACCACGAATCGCACGAAGAGCACGAATCGAATCATCCGCTGTTTGGATCTCTGCGCCCTGCGAGTGATCCGGACATGGAGGCTCGCGCCGACACGCGGAGATCGCGGAGCGTCCGGTCGCGCAGGCGGTCCCCGGCGCGCGGCGGTCCCCGGGTTTTCGTTCTCTCTCCGCGTCCTCCGCGGCTCCGCGTGAGACGGGATTCTCGGCATGAGCGTCGCCGCGGCCTTGCTGCGTCAGGACGAGCTCTGCCCCATGCTGTTCGTGAAATTCGTGCCCTTCGCGATCGAAAGACTCGGCCCGGCAATGGCCCGGCGCCGGAACCTCGCTCTCATGTTCAGCCGCCGGACTCGGCGACGAGCAGGGCGACTGGGAGGTCATCAAAGAGGTCGACGGCGGCGACGACGGCGGACCGGCCGTCGCGGCGGGCGAAGGCGAACCTTGCCAGGGTAATCACGCGATACCGAGGGGTCGCTTGCATCCATTGGCTCTCAATCACCGATCCGTTCTTCGGAATCGATTCCCTCACAAGCGGTCAGCCGATCGACTCGATCACCAGCTCGTTGCGAGCGATGAAGTCGACGGCCTCGTCACGGGTGAAGACGCCGGCGGTGGTGCCGACAGCGCGGACGCAGCTCGCGCCGGCGGCGCTGGCGAGCTTGAGGCAGTCGATCTCGGAGCGGCCTTCGAGCAGGCCGAGGATGTAGCCGGCGTTGAAGGCATCGCCTCCGCCGGAACCGTCCAGATATGTGGTCGGGTAAGCCCTGATCCGGAGCTGGAGTTCGTCGGACATCACGACGGCGCCCTGCTCGCCCAGCGTGATGACCACTCGTCGCGCGCCCATCTCACGGAAGGCCCGGGCCTGGCGGACGGGGTCCGACTCACCCAGGATCAACTCGGCCTCGTCGGTGTTCGGAACAAAGATATCCGTGTGGGGCAGAACCACGCGGAGCGGGTCGGCGTAATTTCCCGGCCCGGGGGTCACGACATCGAGGAGCGTGATCGTGCCATCGGCGCGTACGCGGCGGAACCGATCGGCAAGCGAATCGGCCTTCAGGTTGGGCAGGATCAGGAAGTAGCCGATGTGCAACACGCGTGGGGACCGATCGAGCAGGCTGTCGAGGTCCTCGGCGACGAAGCCGCGATTGGCCCCGACGGAGTGGATGAAGCGACGATCCTCGCCGCGAACGTTGACGATCAGGGTCTGGCTGGTCGGCAGAGCGGGGTCGACCTTCAGCCCGGAGCAGTCGACTCCCTGATTCCGCATCGTGTCGGCAGCGAACCGGCCGAAGGCATCGTTGCCGACGCGGGCACAGATGGTCGCCCGAACGCCCAGCCGGGCGAGGTCGACGGCCGTATTGGCGGCGCCGCCGCCGATGTTGAGCACCAGGTCGTCCACCGCGACCAGCTCGCCGGGGCGAGGCATGTGCTCGATCGGCAGCGAGACGTGATCGGCGACGACGAGCCCCGCGCAGACGACGGGCGGGTGGTCCTCACGTGGGCGATCGGATTCGGGGGCCATGCCGGAGCTCCAGGGGCGGGCGTGGGGTAGGAATGTTCGCTGGATCGATCGATCGCCGGTGGGCCGGAGCCGGCGCGCCGAGGGTTGCGGCACGCGGGCAATTCCGCCGCCCTGGAGTCGTCCGTCGCTCGACTCAGGACGGATTATCGATCGAGGCGATCACCGCGTCGGTGGCCGGCGCCTCGACGGCGTCCTCCTCATCGATGACTCGCTTGCCGACGAGCTCCTCGAGCTCACGCTCGGTGAGGATCTCGCGCTCGATCAGCGCCTCGGCGATCCGCTCCAGATCGTCGCGGTGCTTCTCCAGCAGGCGGTAGGCACGCTCGTCGGATTCGCGGAGGATTCGGGCGACCTCCTCGTCGATCACCTGGGCGGTGTGTTCCGAGTGGTCGCGCAGCTCGGACATCTCGCGACCGAGGAATGGATGCTCCTCGCTGGCGCGGAAGAAGACCGGTCCGACGCGGTCGCTCATGCCCCACTGCGTGACCATTAACCGGGCCAGGCGGGTGGCCTGCTTGAGGTCCTCGGCGGCGCCGACACTCAGCTCGTCGTAGGCCAGCCGCTCGGCGGCCCGGCCGCCCATGATCGAGTCGAGCTTGGCCAGGATCTGGCTTCGGTTGTAATTGAACCGGTCCTCCTCGGGCAGGTACTGGGTGACGCCCAGCGCCCGGCCGCGCGGGATGATCGTGACCTTGTGGACGGGGTCGGACTTGGCCGTTTTCCAGCCGACCAGGGCGTGCCCGGCCTCGTGGAACGCGGTGACCCGCTTGTCGAAAGCTGTGATCACATCCTCGCGCTTGGCGCCCAGGACGACCTTGTCGAGCGCGGCGTCGAGGTCGCGGGAATCGACGGCCGACTTGTTCTCGCGGGTGGCCAGGAGCGCGGCCTCGTTGACCAGATTGGCAAGGTCGGCACCGCTCATTCCGATCGTGCTCCTCGAGATTTTATCGAGGTCGACGTCAGGCGCCAGCGGGACGTTGCGGATGTGGACCTTGAGGATCTCGAGGCGGCCGCGCTTGGTGGGCCGGTCGACCTGGACGTGCCGGTCGAAGCGGCCGGGGCGGAGCAGCGCCGGGTCGAGCACGTCGGGGCGATTGGTGGCTGCCAGCACGATGACGCTCTCGCTGGGCGCGAAGCCGTCCATCTCGGTGAGGATCTGGTTGAGAGTCTGCTCGCGCTCGTCGTGGCCGCCGCCCAGACCGGCGCCGCGGACCCGGCCGACGGCATCGATCTCGTCGATGAACAG
>JAKAUH010000826.1 GCA_021818605.1 Planctomycetota bacterium | reverse complement strand
GAATTCCACCGGGCTCACCCCCTGGAGGGTTACAGGCGGCTCGCCTTCATGATGCTCGATGCCGACGTCGTCGCCGCCAGCCCCTCGAGCGTCTACCGCGTCCTGCTCAAGGCCGGAGCGGGCCCAAAAGGACAGGCATAGTACCGCCGGCTCAACACCAGTCACCCACGCCTTCTAGCAGGCATGCCTGCAATTGCCATCCGAAGAATGCCTGTCCTTTTTGGGGTTGCAATTGCCATCCGAAGAATGCCTGTCCTTTTTGGGGTTCGAAGAATGCCTGTCCTTTTTGGGGTTTGTGGGGTTGCAATTGCCATCCGAAGAATGCCTGTCCTTTTTGGGGTTTGTCCTTTTTGGGGTTGCAATTGCCATCCGAAGAATGCCTGTCCTTTTTGGGGTTGTCAGACCGGTGCCTCGAGAACGACCTCGCCCTTCGCATTCACCACGGTGATTGCTGTTCTATGAGCGCCGATGAAGCGATCTTTCAACGTCACTCGATACTTCGTCTCGAGGAAGGCATAGTTCGGTGCCCCTCCGACGCGGCCCTCCCTCGCTGTCTCCCGGACGGCGGAGAACTCTTTCGGAAACCTCAACTGGAACTGCGGTTTGGCCCCGCCGCCCGGGTAAATGGCCCGGTGGGTGAGATCGAAGGCCCACTCATCTGACTCGAACATGTTGATGTTCGCGATGTTCTCAGGGTTTAGCTCGTGGCTCAGCAGGGTGAAATAGGGGGCCGTGGCGGCAACGATTCCCTTCTCCGTCTCGAACTCGAACAGCGACGACTGCGGCATCGTCGTGGGCGTCGTGGATAGCGTGACCGGAACGGTGATCATTTTTCCCGGCTCCACGACGACCGGGAAGGCGGAGTCGTCGACCTTGCGGCACGAGCAGCCGCCTCCTGGCTTGAGGAGACGAAGCGTCCGATTGCCGTCGTTGCGGACGACCAGTGTCATCGGCAGCTCACGAGTTCGCGGCTCGATCAGGACGAAGGCTTCTTTATACCCGGCAGCCAGCTTGATGACGGGTTCTCCCAGGTGGCCGCAGCCTGAGTTCCCGCCCAGGATTACCAGCGACAAGGCCGCAGCTTGCCCCAGGCGGCGGCGCCACCTCAGTAGGCCGGCTATTACAAGCGTGGCGACCGCCAGCGCTACAATATACCGCCGCCAGCCTCGCGATGGCGGGGCATCTAGTTCGCGCATTTCGGCCATGTCGATGTTCATCATGATCCGTTGTGCGGGGGTTCTGATCCGATCGCCGAGAAGTCTCTCCAAGTCGTCGAACGACAGCGAAGACATGTTCTTTGGCCGTGGGACAGTTCCTCCCATCGCAGCAATCGAATGGACCTCCTGGAGCTCAACGAGAGCAACTGGGCCCGTGAAGTCCCGGATGTTCGACGCGCGAAAGTGACATCCGCCGGAAAGCCGGGGCAGCGGCGGTGCGAGGTCAGTCGACTCGTCGTATTTAGGATGCCGGGCCTTGAAGTTCGGTACATCGAAGGCGATGTTGTACCACTCCGCGGGCACGAATCCCCCCGCGGTACACGGACGCGCATCAATCAGGTACGTCTCGTCGAAGCTCGCCGCATCTTTCGGGGAATAGTAGACGAGCGCCCGTACAAACCGCGGCAAGTAGCCGATGGCCGGATCATAGGAGACCTCGAGCTGCCGCCATCCTTTTCCATCCGGAAGATCCTGGCGATAGACCTCGACTTCGGTCGGGTTTCCCCATCTCAATGCCTGTCGGCGCAATGGGGGCGCTGACCCGTAGGACTTGAGAACGTGAGGAAAGATCGCACCACGGGGGAAATGAAACGGGCCGCTCCCTCCGCCCAGATATCCGGCTTCGACCTCGTTGCCCCCGATGACGCTGGTGTGAACGATCTTCCAGTGGGGATTCTCTTTTTCGTTTCTGTAATGGGGGTGATTCTGATGCCCGCAAAGGATCTCACCGTCCCACAACGCCTCCGTCTTCTCGATGAACAGGGTCTTGTAATAGACCTTCCCGGCGCCCTTCGTGAGACGGTCCCTGCTGGCGCGATCGAGGATCTCCTCGGGCGAGCCGTATCGATAATACTCGGCGGACCCGTCACAGGCCCATTGACCGGTGATTGTCAAGTCACGGTCAGGGATGTGGTACTCCTCGTACTTGGAGATCTTTCCCTCCCAGAGCCTCGCGTTGTCCTTGAAGGCCCCCCCCGTGAACTCAAAATCCATCTTCGCCTTGATCAAAGCGAAATTGGCCCGGAAGCCGTCCAGCGGACCCGGTGGTAGTTGCGACAGAACCGCCAGCACCACGAACGTCACCGTCATCGCAGCACCTCCGCGGGATGCCTTCCATCCCGCTCACATATGGCGGAGTCCCGACTTCGGGCGAGTCCGCACTCCGGCCGTCGCCCGTCGAAGCCGGGACTACTTCAGGGGAAGCTGCCGATCCTTGTGGAAATGAAATCCCAGCGCATCCTCGGGGCCGGGATCCCCGTGGAACACGAACCTCCCGCGCGGCTGCAAGGAACACCCCGAGTGCTACTGGCACCGTGATTCGGAGCGCGCTCCACATCAACCTCGACGCGTACGCATAGCCGGTCCTCAATACCCAAAGCCGACCGCCAACGCGCCGGCGCCGCAACGAAACGATCAAAGGACGCCCTCTGCATGCCGGAACCCAGGCCTGAAGCGCGGCCAGATGGAGGAGCGGATTCGAGTCAGTCACCCCTGGGTCAGCCTCAGGACGGGGCCGGCAGGCCCGCCTCTACGGTCGCTATCTGCACCGGCACGGAATTGCCGCGACAAGGAATTGTCGGGGCCGGCGCGAACGGCCCCTCCGATCGCGGCCGACAACGTGCACGGCCCGCAAGGGCGGCCGCACAACACTCGCGCAGAGACTCGGGCTTCGAAGCTCTGCCAAGACCTCCATAATCCCCTGAAACCAAGGCATATCTCGAGTTTTGGCAGAGTTCTTAGCCAGTAGTTTCCCTGAAAACATACATAATCGAAGCCTAATGCGTACCGCCCCCGGTCGCCGCGGCGGCTCTACCTCGCC
>JAKAUH010000157.1 GCA_021818605.1 Planctomycetota bacterium | reverse complement strand
CGATCGGCCTCGGCCGATCTTGCTGGAACGTCACCCACCGAGTCGTCGATGATGGCCTGCGGGACCAGGACCGGCAAGAGCATGGACCCCGCATCGGTGCGAAGAAGGGGTTCCGGCGCTCGTCGCGATCGAGCCGGCCGATCAGCCTGAACGACCCACCCGAGCCGGCGCCGGTGCACCTCTGGCTGGACGTTCAATCCCGGAAGACCGGGGATCACCGACTCGAACGAAGCGGAACAACACTCTCAGGCAGTTGATTGTCGAGTCATGGTGGCCTAGGATATTTAGCAGCCTGACGCAATCGACCCGGTCGCAATACGCTGGAGGCGTGTGTGCCCGCCATCCTGAGGCGAACCCTGGTGGTGCTCCTCGCTCTTCGGGCCATCGCCGCGCCGGTCGTACTTCAGCCCACTCTCCCCACCCTCTCCCACCACCATTTCCTGGTGGTCCGGATGCGATGCTGGCCGCTCCCACAACTGCAGCGGTTCTCGGCGTCGTCAAAGCTGCTCCGACTTTACTCAGGGAAGAGCCGGTTACCATCAGGCGACGGGTCCCGGCTGCTGGCATGCTGGCCACTCCGCACGGCGTTACTGACCCTCCTTGCCGCTCGGGTATCGAGCGCACCCACCGGCCAGGCGACATGCCGATTGGCTGTCTGCCTGCGCTGCTAATCGCGCCCGACAACTCGCCGGCATCCTCGAGAGTCCGATCCGCCCGCTGGCTTGCCGGGGTGTCGCCCTTTCCCAGGATCGACCTCAGGTGGGCTCCTACATCGTGCTTGTCTCTCTGGCCTCGTGGTCCGTCCCGCGGAACGCCAGGCCATCGATGACCGGGCCGTGCTAGCTTACACCCACGGAGCCTGCGATCGCCCGGTCATTCACAGACGGACCTTCATCATAGTGCCTCCGGTTCGACGACCGTTCCCTACTCCTTGGAAGGAGACGACCGATGCCGGCTACCGAGGTTCGCTGCGACCTAGAGTTCCATTGCACCGAGGGCCTTCACCTGAGACTTGCGGCTCAATTCGCCCGGCTCGCCTCCGAGTTCCAGGCCGAGATCCGACTCTCGCGGGCTGACCGCGTGGTTGACGGCAAGAGTGTCATGGAACTGCTGACACTGGCCGTCGAGTGCGGGTCACGGGTTGAGGTGGAAGCGAGGGGTATCGATGCCGAGAAGGCCGTCGCGGCACTGGCCGGGTTCCTCAGGCTCTTGCCCTGCGAGGCCATGGAACACCAGCCCTGACACTACATGCCGGAAGGAAGCTGCGCTCTCGCTTTCACGTTCGCCGCCAATCTGTCCGGGAGACTTTCCTCTGCCTTTGCTGCCGATTCAGTCGGACTGCAGAGCTTTCTTACGAGATTCTTAAGTATGAAGAGTCTGTCGGAAACCGAAGATCCCGGTCCAGTGGCGACGATGGCGAGGTGAAAGCATCGTCGGTGTCTCACGCTCATGGACGAGGAAACACACGAGGTGAAATTCGACCGTTGGCCGGTGATAACCTGGTCGCCCGCCTGACGTGCTGTTGCGTCTCGGGAGCGGATCCTGGGCGTCTGTCATGCCGTCAGCATGATGGGACATACGGCCCGAATCGCCGAACGGTGATCACCTTCGCGTGAGCGATCAGGGATGACTGAGACCACCCTTTTCGAGGGAACGTTTGATGGTTGACACTCATCGGTCGACAGCGCGAGCGGCCCGGTTCGTAGGCCGGTACTTCCTGGCGCTGTTGTTCGCCTCGTACCTCGCCGCGGCGCTCTGGCCGGGGCCGGGGCTGGCGATCCGATTGATCTCGATGGGACGAGTGGGACTGGGGCCAATTCACACCGAAGCGTCCCTGCCGCTGCTGATGCTGGCCTGCCTGCTCTTCAACGCTGGCCTGGGTGTGGATACATCGAGGCTCGGCGCATTCCTGCGACGACCGCGGACCCTGGCCGTTGGCCTCGCGGCCAACATTCTCTTCCCGCTCCTGTTCATCGTGGCGCTGTCGTGTTGTTTGCAGATCGTCCTCAATACTCACGACGTGCAGAGCATCCTGACGGGATTGGCGCTGGTGGCCTCAATGCCGATCGCGGGCTCGTCGACGGCGTGGTCGCAGAACGCTGATGGAGACATGGTGCTCAGCCTTGGCCTGGTTCTGGGCTCGACGTTTCTCAGTCCGCTGGCGACGCCGATGGGCCTTCATCTCGTCGGCTTCCTGACGACGGGCGTGTATGCTCGGGACCTGCACAGGCTGGCCTCGGGGAACACCGAGTCGTTCCTGGCTGTGGGCGTGCTGGTGCCGTCTGTTCTGGGCATCGCCGTCGGCCGGTTGCTCGGCCCGACGCGAGTCGCCGCGGCCAGGCCCGACCTGAAGCTGATCAACGCGTTGATCCTCCTGTCGCTGAATTACTCGAACGCCGCAATCTCGCTCCCGCGGGTTATCGCCCATCCCGACATCGAATTCCTCGCAGTCATCATCGCGATCGTGAGCGGACTGTGCGTGCTGGCCTTCATCGTCGGCTGGGGCCTGGCAACGCTGATGGGCACGAGTCGCGAGCAGAAGATTGCCGTGATGTTCGCCCTGGGGATGAACAACAACGGCACCGGACTGGTGCTTGCTTCAATGGCGCTGGCCAACCATCCCCGCGCAATGCTGCCGATCATCTTCTACAACATGGTTCAGCACCTGGTCGCCGGCGCGGCGTTCTCGCTGGTCGGGCGGGACACAGATCCACCGCACCACGATCAGCCAGCTCTTGAAGCCCCGCCTGCTGCTGAAATCGCCAATCGACCGGTTCCGTCTCCAGCAATCGCGCGCGATTGCGGTGTGGCGATTCACTGGGATCGCGGGGAAGGTTGCGAGAGGACTGTCGACAAAGACTCGCCACGAACCGTTCCGGCGGAAGTTCACCGAGGACATTCCTCTCGAGGTCGAGAAGGACTGGCGCTCACGGGTAGTTGACGCCGCGGGCTTCTTCGATCCCCAGGCCGGATCTGCCAGCCTCCAGGACGGCGCTGCTCTCCCGCTTTCTGGGCATCGCCCGACGATTCCTCGCCCGTCCC
>JAKAUH010000007.1 GCA_021818605.1 Planctomycetota bacterium | reverse complement strand
TCCAGTCGCCACGGCTCGCCCGGCGTGTCGCCGAGCCGGTCGATGTGAATATTGGTGATCAGGTTGCCGAACGTGTCCTTGAAAATCACCTCGCCAAGGAAGCCTTCCCCGTCGGTCATGGGCTCGAAGTTGCGCAGGGTGATGAACTTCGACCGGGGCGGGCCGAGTTCCTCGGCCGGCCGCCCGAGCGCCAGGTGGGCGGCGGCCGGGGCCAGGATATCCCGCCCGTGGAAGGTCGCCGAGACGAACGCGCGGCGGATCGACGGGTTGGTGATCTCGCGGATCTCGTCGGGCGGGTGATGTCGCGTCACGCCGGTGATCAGGCCGTTATCGGGCAGCACGAACCACTGCCGCGCCACCGAGCACGCCAGCAGCCGGCGCTCGGTCCCGACTCCCGGGTCGACCACGGCCAGGTGGACCGTCCCCTCGGGGAAGACATCGACGAGGTTCGCCAGCACAAATCCCCCCTCGAGGATGTTCTGCGGCGAGATCGTATGGCAGACATCCACGAGCTGCGCGCCCGGGGCCCGCTCGAGCAGGACCCCCTTGACGGCGGCCACATACGAGCCGCCGATGCCGAAATCTGTCGTGAGGGTGATGATAACCGGTCTCATGGCGTCCCCCGATCCCGGGATTCTCCGTCCGCTCGCGCGTCTCCGAGGTAACGGTCCTGCGTCCCCGGTGTCCGGCACGGCACTCCCATTTACGAGGTCCGCGACTCGAAGACCGCCGTGATCCGCGAGGTCATCCCGCCGCGCGGATTGAAATGGCCGACGACCTTCATCCTCCGCGGCCGGCACGAGGCGACCAGGTCGTCGAGGATGGTGTTGATCGAGTGCTCGTAGAAGATGCCGCGGTTGCGGTAGTCGAACAGGTAGAGCTTCAGGCTCTTGAGTTCCAGGCAGGTGGCGTCGGGGACGTACTCAATCACGATCGTGCCGAAGTCGGGCTGGCCGGTCTTGGGGCAGACGGCGGTGAACTCCGGGCAGGTGATCTCGATCAGGTAGTCGCGGCCGGGAAACTGGTTGGGGAAGGTTTCCACCAGGGAAGGCATGTCGAATCCTCAGGAAGCAGAGCCAATCTCGCGGGGACCGCGGCCGCCGGACGGTTCCGGTCGCCGGCGTGTGCAGGAGTGCCCGCTCCGCGCCATTGTAAACCATCGGCCAGCCCGGCCGGAAGTCGCGGAGCAGACGATTTGCCTGACTTCAGCAACACCTGGCGCACATTGCCCGGCTCACGACCCTTCTGTTATGGTCCCTGTGGCATGAGCGATCCGCGTGTCTCAGCGCCTCGAGCCGACGATCGATCGAAATCGGCGTTCATCGACCATGTATATTCGCAGCGTCGAATCGCGGGTGGTGTCCCGGGCGAATTGAACAGCTTCCGTAAGTCGATGCAGGACAATGAGATCCGCCGCGGAAGGCCGCCAAGCAGAACTCGTTGTGTTGCTTAGAGTTAGGGCGGCCGTTCAATTCCGCTGGCACACGACCGAATCGCGCGAATTCTCAAGCCAGTATATATTTAATTATTTATACATCGGACGGGGACGTGCTGCCGCGTGAGCAAGGTGCGCCGAAGCGGCTGGCCGCCCAAGACCCCAACCCACGGTTGCGATACAATGCGTCCCTCGTGCGAGACCGACGTGAGCTGGCCACAGGAGGCGACGCGGATGAGACGCAGGACATTCCTCGGAACGGTGGCAGCGAGTGCGATGTGCGGAGCGGCGGCCCCACCGCTAAGGCTCGGCATGGCCGGCCTGGAGCACGGTCATGCGGCCGGCTTTCTGGCTCGACACCGGGACTCGCGTGAGATCGAGCTCGTCGGCATCTCCGAGCCCGACCGCGAGGTCGCCGCGCGCTATATCCGCCGGTATCAGCTCGACCCCGAGGCGGTCCACCCGTCGCTCGAGGCGATGCTGGATCGCGCGCGGCCGCAGGCCGTCGTCGCGTTCACCAGCACGGCCGGCCACCCGGCCGTAGTGGCCGCGTGTGCGGCGCGCAGGGTCCCCGCAATGATGGAGAAGCCGCTCGCAACCGGCATCGAACAGGCCCGCGCCATCGAGCGGGCCGCGACTGACGCCGGCATCCCCGTGCTGGTCAACTACGAGACGACCTGGTACCCGTCCAATCACGCCGCCCACGCGCTGGCGAAGGTCGACAAGGCGCTGGGCGAGATCCGCAAGGTCGTGGTTCACGACGGCCACCGCGGGCCGAAGGAGATCGGCGTTCAGCCCGAGTTCCTCGCGTGGCTGACCGACCCGGACAGGAACGGCGCCGGGGCGCTTTTTGACTTCGGCTGCTACGGCGCCAACCTGATGACCTGGCTGATGGACGACGCTCGCCCGGCCTCGGTGACGGCCGTCACGCAGCGCATCAAGCCCGACATTTATCCCAGGGTCGATGACGAGGCCACGATCATCCTGGAGTACCCGCGGGCCCAGGCGATCATCCAGGCGTCGTGGAACTGGCCGTTCGACCGCAAGGACATGGAGATCTACGGCCGGACCGGACAGGTCCTGACCGTCCGCCAGGACGGCCTGCGCGTTCGCCTGCCCGGCCGCGAGGAGGAGGTTCGCAAGGTCGAGCCGCTCAAATCGCCGGCCGACGATTCCCTCCGTTACTTCGCCG
Organism: Planctomycetota bacterium; assembly: GCA_021818605.1. Taxonomy (GTDB): domain Bacteria; phylum Planctomycetota; class Planctomycetia; order Isosphaerales; family Isosphaeraceae; genus JAKAUH01. Next base: position 423 of record JAKAUH010000007.1, on the reverse strand, counting down.
CCGTGGTGCGGGGCGAGGTCAAGCCCTCCGGCCTGTCGTCGCTGGCGAATAACCTGATCGTCACCGAGATTCTCGACGCCGCCCGGCGCTCAGCCGCGACTGGCCGCACGGTGCGGCTGGGCTGAGCCCGGGCCGGCCTCGGCCTGGCCAGCGAACTCATCCCGCGGCGAACCCGTCGCGCAGGAAGTCGATCAGGAGCCGGTTGACTCGCGCCGGCTCCTCGTGCTGGACCCAGTGCGTGGCTTCCTCGATCATCTCGAGCCGGCCGCGGTCGCAGCGATCGAGGCTCATTGCGGCGACTCGCCGATCGATGAACCGATCCTGCTCGCCCCAGATCAGCAGGGTCGGGACACTGACGCGGATCTCGGCGGGCGGTGCCGGCGCATGTCGCATCGCCGCGCGGTACCAGTGGATCATCCCCGT
>JAKAUH010000808.1 GCA_021818605.1 Planctomycetota bacterium | reverse complement strand
GCGCAGGTAGTCTCTGTTCCATGGATCGATCCATTGTCGGAGGCGCGAAGATGGGCCAGTCGACGACCAGGCTTTCCTCGGGGCCGGATTCCTCTCGCCGCGAGCTCGTACTGGCGAGCATCCTCACCATCATCGCCGGGGCGGGCTGGTGCATCGCCTTCGCTCTCGGGTTCTGGGTGCGTGGGCTGGTCGACGTCGACGCGGGCCGATCGGCCCGCGCCGCGCCCGAATCGGAGGCGGTCAGTCCACCGGCCACGTCGCGTCTCGATCCGCCACCGGTGCTCAGCGCCGAACGGACCGAGCCCGAGCGCGTGGCCGGGGCCCAGGTGAAGGCGGCCGTCGTGGCCGAGGCCCAGGTAAAGGCGGCCGTCGTGGCCGAGGCCCAGGTAAAGGCGGCCGTCGTGGCTCCGCCTTCGACAACTCCGCCGGCCGTTGCCGCGACTGGGCCGCTCGCGACGGCGGCCAAACCGCCGGCCGATCGGCCGGCCGCAGAACTCGTCCGCGACCAGAACCCGAAACCCGCTCACGCTGCGCCGGAACGATTCGTGTTGCACCAGCCGGCGCCCCGGACGTCGTTTCCGTTTGTTCTGCCGGAGAAGCCGTCGTTTGCCCTGGCCGCGCTGAAACTTGACGAACCGACGGGGTGGGGCCAGCCGGAGCAGGTGTGTGCGGTGGACCGCTCGCTCGATACGGCGTTGACCTGGGCCAGATCGCCCGGCGAGGCCGCCGAGGAGGCCCGGAAGGAGGGGAAGCTCATCTTCCTGATCCACGTCTCCGGGAACTTCGAGGATCCCGGCTTCACCTGAAACAACGCCCAAACATTCAGGACGGTCGCCCTGAAGGATCCCAATGTCGCGCGGTATTTCGCCGAGCACTTCGTGGCGGCGCATCAGCAGGTGGGCAGCTTCGAGGTGGTCAACGAGTCCGGGGTGATGGAGAAGAACGGCGGGAACGTCGCGAGTTACTTCTGCACGCCCGATGGTCGGGTGATTCATGCCGTGATCGGACCAGTCGCGCCGGACGAGCTGCTGGCCGCCGCGCGCTGGGCCGTGGACGTCTCGTCGGACGGCAAGGCCGTGGACGATCCCGAGAAGATCGCGGCAGCCCATCGCGACGAGCTTCGACGGGGATCCGGACGGATCGGGAAAGCGGCCGAGCAGAAGGTGCACCGGCTGCTGGCGTCGCGACCGCTGTCGCCCCTGAACGAGGTCTATCGCACCGTCTTCGAGCAGATCCTGGGCCAGCGCGTCAGCCGGCCGGATACCGAGCGAGTCCAGGCCGAGCGGGCCTTCGCGGCCGCCCGGCGTAGCAAGCTGCCGGTGTTGCTCATCCTGCACCGGGGGCGCGACAACCAGACGGTCGTCGAGGAGTGGAACCGGTTGGTTGCGAATTCCGCCAGGTCTGTCAGTGATCTGGCTCAGGAGAAAGGTGAAGGAGGAACTGGCCCGGCCGGACGAGCAGGCCAGACGACCCTCGGTCCTGCCACCGACAGGCTGGAGAGACCCGCACCCGGCGGATCGCCGCATATTGCTGGGAATCGGCATCACGTACGATCGCACAGGCGACATTCGGATCCGCCGGTGGCGAGTTCGGAAGTCCCGGCCGCAACCCGGGAGGTCCCTCGCCCCACTCCGTTCGCTGCGCTGGCGCGTTCGTACGTGGTCGTGGCGATCCGCCTGGAGGAACTGGCGGCCCTGTCGCATCAGCTCGGGATTCCGCCATACGCCGCTCCCGATCCGGGCACACCACTCTTCGTCATCGCCCGGAGCAATGCCCGGCAATTGAGCGCCGTGACGACCTGGAACAAGACCCATGAGCTGGCCTACGCGATGGCCCAGGGGATCGTGCAGGAAGCGAAGGAGCACGAGCGGACGCCGGAGCAGCTCCGGACGTTGCTGGCGGTCGTTGATCCGGTGGATGCCGGACTCGGCGACGAGATCCGCGCGCTCCTGCGCGGGCCGGACGGGGCAGGGCAGGGCAGGGCCGCAAGACCGAGCCGGCCGGGTCACGCCGCGCGGGGTGGGCCGGCAAGGCCTCGAGCGGGACCTGAGTCACGTCAGGTAAAGGAGCCCTGACGAGATGGGAGCAGGCACCTCGAAAACCCGGAGCCAGTCCCCATTTTGTCACGGCGTGCAAGGGGCCTGAATCGATGCGGGGCTCATTACGAATCCTGTGGCTGTTCATCCTCGCGGCCGGAGTGGTCATGCCGGGGCCGGTTCGAGCCGGCGCAGAGATCTTCTCCATCACGCCCGAGACCGGCCCGGCCGGCACCGAGGTGCAGATCAAGGGGCGAGGGCTGAAGCGGACAAGGCATGTCCTGTTCGCCGTCGGCGGCACGGCGAGGACGGCGCGGTTCCAGGTTGTTTCCGACGACGAGCTGAAGGTCGTCGTGCCCGAGTACTACCGCCCGGGCGCGGCAGCGACGGTGGCCGTGATTGGTCCGACCGGTCTGGCCATCGCCGTACCCGCCACCGTGCAGACGATCCGGAGGGGTGACTACGGCAGGAACGGGAAGGAGCCCGGCGCCGGGTTTTATCATGTGCTCACGGGCGGACGGGTGCGGTCGGCCGAGAGCGTCGCCCTGATCGAGCCTGGCGGGGTCGTGGACCGGAGCCGGGCACCCGCGATGCAACTGGTGAAGAGGGGGGGCGTGCTGATGGAATTCAGCAACCCCAACGGGATCGTCTTCGCCGAGCGAGGGGCGATCCTTGGCTCAAAGCTGTTCGACCCGCGCGATACGCCGGCACGTCGGTTCATTCCTGTTCAGAAAATCACATCAAGTCCCGGCGTCGGGCCGTTCGTGTATCAGGGCGTACCCCGGCCGGACGCGGCGAGGATTGTGGCCCGGCCGCCCCACATCGAGGCCGTCGTCCCCGCGGCGGCGGCGGCGGGCGATATCGTCAGCCTGCGGGGCCGCGGGTTCACCCGAACGACCGAGGTCCGCTTCATTCACAACGACGGGAAATCCCGCACGGCCGGGTTCCGAATTGTCTCCGACCAGCAGCTCAAGGTCGAGGTCCCCGACAAGGATGCCCTCTCAGGAGCCCAGCT
>JAKAUH010000345.1 GCA_021818605.1 Planctomycetota bacterium | reverse complement strand
GAGCCGTAGTCGTCCTTCCTGGATCGTCCCAGCCGGAGGCGCGCCTGGAGCTGACTTGGCCAGGACGGGTTCTGAGCTGTAAGCCTGTCGCCGAAGGCCCTCCGCAGACGGAGCTCGCTCCGCAACATGACCGGCCTCCCCTCGTCTCTCGCAGGAATGGCCTCGTAAGTGTAGACACCACCAACATCCGGGGTCGGACACTGGGCCTCGTCCTCGATGGTGTTGTGGGTCCATAAGATTGGCGGCAGCGCCTGGAGCCGCGACGGCGCGGGCGGATCCCCGTGCCCGAAGTAGCCGTACCGGACTGGCTTCGTTTGGCCCTCGGAATCGCCGAGCTCGAGAAGACGGTTGATCAGCACGTTTTTCTCGTTAGAACCCTGGACAACCTTCGGCGCGTGGAACACCATCGGGACTGGCCGGCCACGGTGACCGTCGACCTCCGGAGTCGCGGGCAGCACGCACAGATCGCCACGGGCAGCCGCCCCCGCGGCATCGAGCCCCAGGCTCCTCAGGACCTTGGTCACGTGCGGCAACAAATAGGTTCCCGGAAGGAAGTCCAGAGACTGGACGACGTTTCCCACCGTCCGATATGACACCGCGAGGGGGCTCTCCAGGTGCAGCCGAAGCGGGATGCGTACCCATTCGCCCACCGCATGCGATTGGAACGACGGTATCGGGTCCGGCGAACGGTCGATCGGCCCGCTCGACCCCGCCGACGGCCCCGTTTGTCCGCTTGCCCCTCGAAGTTCGCTTGCGAGTGGGGTCTTACCGCCCGCTTCGTCGTGCTCCGGAGTTTTGCGAACGCGCGGATTTGATTCCAGCCAGGCGACGGCCGCGGAGGTGTCGATCGGCGAGTTGCCGGAGCCGAGGATCTCGAGCTTGCAACAGCCCGCCCCCCGGCGCCGTTTGCCGCCGATGCGCTCGACCACCATGGTCGCGGCAATGAGCAAGGCCGACGTAGCCGGATCCATGGCCCAATCCCGCGGCTCGATGGCGCAATCGGCCTCAAGGACTGCTCCGACTCGTGCGATCTCTTCAAATCGAAGATGATCCTTCTTGGCTTGACCCGTCCAGCGGTCGATCTGGACGCCCGGCTTGACGAACGTGACGGCCTGGCGAAGCCTCTCGTCGCGGCGAAGATGTCCGGCCAGGGCGTCGGGAAACCTGGCCGCGCTGACAGACAACACACTCGCAACGGGGCTGCGAGCGGGCTCGGCGTGCCGGCCCGAGGGATCTTTCTCTCCGAGCGCGGGCTGGCTGCCGAAGATGGTGTCGACGAGGCGCGACCATTCTCCGGCCTTTCCCTCATCCAGTCCTCTTGCCAACCGCTCGCAGGCATCGCGCCAAATTCCACGAAGCGTCTTGGCTGGGATGTACGGCAGGCCGTCGTCGTCGCGGATGACCAGGCGATCGACATTGCCCGGCCGGCCGGTTCCCGTCCCAGCGTGCCAGTCCGAGCGCATCGTCAACCGGATGCGGAACGTCCGATGGAGTGCGGGAGCCGGCTTATCTGGCGTCGCTGCGTTCTGGCTCACGGGTTGATCCCTCCCAGAATTCGGCAAGGTCCATCGCATCGAGCAGGGCGGCGTAGCAATTCCGATCATCTTCCGGGAAGAAGAGGCTCGGGCCATCCCCGTTTGATTTATCGATCAGGCTTCCGAAGGTCTGCTCGTCGTGACGTCCCAGGGTAAGCTGCAATCGCGCGTCCGCCTCTGCTCGTCCCAGGAAAAGGCCCTGACGCAACTCGTGGAGCACGCTGTTGGGCAGCCGGCGCCGGCCGTCCTCGTCCGTGTTCCGGATTGAATCGACTCGACCCTTGAGAGAATCGAGATGGCGCCCGGTGGGTCCACGGCCGGATGTCACGGCATATGGCCGGGCAAAAAGTCTTGTGGTGCCGTCATCACGCGTCAGCAAGCGGCGAAGCCGCTCCAGGTCCGGCGCGCTGGCGTCGTAGAGAACGTGAAAGTCCACGGCCGAGAACGGTGGAGATTCCGCGTCTCGCTTGGCTAGCTGCTTCGCGCTCTGGAGGAGCTCCTCAGCCAGGCTATACGCGGCGAAGAACGGGAAATGCGGTTTCACGATCGCCACGCCGGCACAACTCGTCACACGGTCCTGACCCTTTACCCGGCCCATGACCGAACGAATGGTCGAGTTCGCGCCGGTCTGCCTTTCGAACTCATCGAGGTATCGGCGGATGAAACGCATGGCCTGGCGGCCGTCGCAGACGACGGTCAAGTCATCGCCGCCGAGGACCAGGGGAACGATGGGTAACACTGACTCACCGTTCCGACCCTGGCGCGGCGTGCGAAGCTCGCCCAGCGCGGAGCAGAAGGCTTTCTCGGTACACTCATCGAGCGCAAGAGAGAAGCAGCGCAGCTCGTCGATGTAGCAACGGTTTTGCTTCTCGCACTCCGAGCCCGACGATTCCAGGCCTTTGTCGAAATTCACGAAGACATGGCCCAGTCCGTTGCCGTCGGCATGGATGACCGCGACCCAGTCGCAGCCCAGTTTCTCCAGTTCGGTGGTCGCGTTCGGCAATTGGTCGGTAACCTGATGTCGTTGACAAAGGTCTCCGATCCGCGAGTGCCATTTCTTTCGTGCATCCTGCTTGGCGCGCGAGACGGCCGAGCGCGGGCTGGGCTCTTCGTTCGGCAAGCCCGGCCCCGCATACTCGGTCGCCGGCAGTCCGCTCGTCCCGCATTCGGCGACGACGGGGAGCCGAAGAAACCTTGCCGCAGGCCCAGGGATCCGCCCCCTCGTCTGATCGAGGGCACGATGGATGTCGCGAACCGCGGCATGTATAGGCTGGCTCGACAGGTCGAACTCGCGAATGACGCCAGCCGCGTCGATCCCCGGCGCCTCCTCCAATGTCCGGCGTGAAACCGCCCGGACGATCTTCCGAGCGGTTTTCTCATCCCGCGCCAGCAGCAAGGCTTTGCCGGATGTCGCGAGAATGAACTCGACGGTAGGAGACTCGCCGTTTTCGAGCGGTGGATTGCATTTGGGGTCTTTAAGGGCCGTGCGAACCTCCGCCGGTGATCCGCGGTTCAAG
>JAKAUH010001185.1 GCA_021818605.1 Planctomycetota bacterium | reverse complement strand
CGAGATCACGGTCCACTTGCCCGTCCCCTTCTGGCCAGCGGCGTCGAGGATCAGGTCGATCATCGGCTTGCCGGACTCGGGGTCCTTGTAGCCGAGGATGTCGCGGGTGATCTCGACCAGGTAGCTGTCGAGCGGGCCGGTGTTCCAGCGGGCGAAGACCTCGTGGATGGCGTCGGTCTCCATGCCCAGCGCCTCGCGCAGCAACTGGTACGCCTCGCAGATGAGCTGCATGTCGCCGTACTCGATGCCGTTGTGCACCATCTTGACGTAGTGGCCGGCGCCCTCGGGGCCGACCCAGTCGCAGCATGGCGTGCCGTCGGCGACCTTCGCGGCGATCGCCTGGAAGATCGGCTTGACGTGCGGCCAGGCCTCGGGATTGCCGCCAGGCATGATCGACGGGCCCTTGAGCGCGCCTTCCTCGCCGCCCGAGACGCCCGTGCCGATGAAGAGCAGCCCCTTGTCCTTCAGGTCGCGGGTCCGGCGGGTGGAATCGTTGTACTCGGAGTTGCCGCCGTCGATCAGGATGTCGCCCGGCTCGAGCAGCGGGGCCAGCTCATCGATCACGGCGTCCACGGCCGAGCCGGCCTTGACCATCATCATGATCTTCCGCGGCCGCTTGAGCGACTTGACCAGATCCTCGACGGTATGGGCACCGACGATCTTCTTCCCCCTGGCACGGCCGGTGAGGAACGCGTCAACCTTGGACGTGGTCCGGTTGAACACGGCGACCGTGAAGCCGTGGCTCTCCATGTTGAGGACCAGGTTCTCTCCCATCACCGCCAGGCCGATCAGGCCGATGTCGGCAAGCTGCTCGGTCGTCGCCATGCTCATTCTTCCTCTCGTCGAACGCGGACGTCTGCTGTCGTTTTGCGGGGAAAGGGGATTGTACCAGCCGGACGGTTTTCTGGCGACAGTCCGGCGGATGATCGGCCCGTACCCCTTGCTGGGCCGGACATTATGGAACCTGGTGATTCGGTGGGAGCCACCTCGAATCGCAGGGCCCTGAGCCCTCCCGGGTCTTGCCTCGAGATCCTATACGGACCGCCAGGTGGGCCGTTCGGGCAACTGCGCCAGGAAGCGCTCAACCTGGGCGTCCATGTACGCGCCCGCGTAGGTCCCGGCGAAGAACCGCGGCAGCGCATCCTCGAAGAACCGCTGCCACGACCCGTCCTCGGAGCCCGGGCTGATCGGGTAGAATAAAACCCCGTTGACCTCCGCGGCGTCGAGGTCGCCCGGTGCGTCGCCGACCATGAGAATCCGCTCCGGCTGGTAGCGGCCGACGGCCGCCAGCGCCAGGTGCTCGCGCTTGCTGCCCATCTCCTGCCCGGCGATGAGCGAGACCAGGGGTGTCAGCTCGTGCTCGGTCCACTCACGCACCAGCGCCTCGGCCGGCGTGGCCGAGACGACCATGATATCGGCCTTTCCTTGCATGCTCTCGAGCGACTCGCGGACATACGGGAACGGCGGCACGTCCACCACCGTCTCGGCGATCGAGCGATTCACTGCCTCACTCCATGCCAGGGCCTCGACGAGATCCCGGTCGCCGGTCTTCTCAATCTCGGCCTTGAGCACCGGGTTGGCCAGCCGAGTCTCGCGCTTCACCCACTCACGCAGGCTGTTCATCGGCGAGATGTGAGGTCGCCGGCGCAAAACCTCGGGCCGGCCAGCGATCAGATCCATCGTCATCACCAGCCCGGGAAATCGGTTGATGCCCCGGAATCGTGAGTAAAGATTGAGGAACTCGGCCGCCTCGCGCACGTATTTGGCGATCGCCGCCAGCCGGTAGTGCCGGATGATGGTCGGGATGAAACATTCCTTGTGCTTGACTTCCATGGTGTCGAACACGCACCCATCGCTGTCGATTCCGATGAAGAATTCGCGTGAGGCGGCGAACTCCCTCAGCGCATCCTGCGATCCCTGTGGTACAATCATGCGTGATGCTCCGGCGAGGGGCGGGTTGCCGCGGGTGGAATCGGTTTCTGGTCGGTGAGGGTTGTCGCGAAGGATTTGACGAGGGCGGTGCGGGTTGTGGTTTCGAGGCATGGTAGTGGCCGATCGGGGGCGTTGTCCAGACCCGAGCGGCTGGCGGCCGTCGCGGTGACGCGGGGAACGATCAGTTGCGTCGTGTAACGCGATGAGGATGGAACGCGGCCAATTGAGTGGACGCGGGTGTTATGTTATGGTCGAGGGTCACGAGTCCATGCCGCGATCGTAGGCAAAGCGTTATCCTGCAACAGGCTGGGTGATGGGGTCGAGGCTGCGGCTGGCGCGGTCGGTGTTCGTTCCCGGGAGGTCCTGCATGGCACGATTCGAGCGGCCGAAGTCGGCGGACAGCGTTCCGCTCGACCTGCTGCCGGTCATTCGCGACTCCGGGATCATGCCCGAGAGGCAGATCGCCGAGCTGCGGGCCAAGGTCGTGCGCGGCGAGTACCCGATAGACAGCATGGAGCTGGCCGAGCGCCTGGTGCGCGACCAGGTGATCACCGCGTATCAGGCCAGGCGGTTCCTGAACAACCGATCGCACGGGCTGATCGTGGGGCGTTACGTCGTGCTGGACCGGATCGGGTCCGGCTCGATGGGGCGGGTGTACAAGGCGCACCACGCGATGATGGACCGGGTGGTCGCGCTCAAGATCATCTCGCCCGAGATCGCCTCGAACGAGCGGGTGGTGGCTCGGTTCCAGCGCGAGATGAGGCTGGTGGGCCGGCTGGATCATCCGAACGTCGTGCGTGCGTTTGACGCCGACCAGGCGCAGCGGGTTTTGTACATCGTGATGGAGTACGTGCCCGGCTATAGCCTGGGCGAGCGGCTGAAGAAGGGTCCGATCCCGGCGGCCGAGATGATCGAGTACGCGGCGCAGGCCGCCCAGGGACTGGCGCACGCGCACGAACAGGGGATCGTGCACCGCGACATCAAGCCGTCGAACATCCTGCTGAGCAAGGAGGGCCGGATCAAGATCCTCGACCTGGGTCTGGGCGTCCTGATGGAGGGCGATACCTCGGCGACGTTTGCCACGGCGGACGGGATCGCGGTCGGCACGGTCGACTACATGTCGCCCGAGCAGGCGTGCGGGCGCGAGGTCGACGGCCGGAGCGATGTGTATGGCCTCGGCTGCGCGATGTACCACCTGATGACCGGGAAGCTGCCGTTCCCCGGCACCTCGCCGATCGAGCGGCTGGGCAAGCGGATCAGCGGGCGGCACGTCCCCATCACCGAGCACTTGCCTGACCTGCCATCGGCCGTTGTCCGCGTCATGGACAGGATGATGGCGCACAAGCCGCACGAGCGGTTCGCCGGCGCGGCCGAGGCGGCCGACGCACTCCGGTCCCTCCTCCGGCCCAGGTCCGGCTCCAGCCGGGGCAAGTCCTCCGACTCGCGTGACGGGTCCAGTCCTTCCACCGCTCGGCCGGCATCCGACCCATCCACGCCCGTCTCGTCGGCCACGCCCCCCTCGGCCGAGCCGGACGCTGCCACTCCAACTGGACCGCCCGCCGAGCCGGCGGTCGTCCACGTTCCGCCCGACTATCCCCGCTGGTTCGCTCCCGCCGCTCGCTTCGCCGAGACGCAGCCCGGGCTGGCGCTCGCCGCGGCGATTGTCGCCGCCTGGCTCACCTTCGCCGCCGGGTTCCTGGCCGGGTTCGCGATGAAGTAAGAATCGTCCGTTGTCCGTTGCCGCTGATGGTTGGGTCATCCGCTGTTGCTTGTCGTTTCGTTCTTCGTTCTTTGCTTTGGTTCTCGGCTTGCTGTTCGGGCCAGTTGAGTTCGGGTGATCGCGACGGCCTCAGGTCGATCACCGGGGCGAGAGAGCGGGTTTCTTGCCGTGGAAGATCTGCCTGAGCGCCGCGGATAGCTCGGGATAGAGGAAGTTGTACCCGAGGCCCAGGGCTTTTGCCGGCCGGACCTTCTGGCCGGTGGTCACCGCCGTCGCGACCTCGCCGAGCATCAGTTTGAGCAGGGCATCCGGCGGTCCCACGGGCAGGAAGAACCGCCAGGGAGTCACGGGGTTGCGCAACGTCTGCGAGAGCGTACGGCTGAAGTCGGCGTTGCGCACCGGGTTCGGCGACGTGCCATTGAGCGGGCCATCGGCCTCGTCGTTCTCGACGGCCAGCCGGAAGAGACCGACGATGTCGTCGATGTGGACCCAGCTCATCCACTGCTGGCCGTGGGCGGGGCCGAGCCGGCCGCCGCTGCCGATCGGTGCGCCCGGAGCCAGTTTGAAGATCGGCGTCATGGCACCCAGCGCGCCCTCGCCCTTCGCCAGGACGATCCCGGTCCGAACGATCACCCGGCGGACGCCGAGCGTCTCGAGGGGCTCGGTCGCGGCCTCGGCCTCGCGGCAGACATCAGCGAGGAAGTCCGAGCCGGGCGGGCTCGCCTCGGTCAATTCTTCGTCCCCATGGGCGCCGTAATAGCCGATCGCCGATCCCTGGACGAAGACCCGCGGCCGGCTCGACGACCGCTTGACGGCCGCGACGAGTTGCTCGGCGGCACGCACGCGGCTGTCGCGGATCTTCGCCTTCGCCGCGCGGGTCCATCGCTCGGCGAAGAGGTTGTGGCCGGCCAGGTTGACGATCGCGGCGCAGCCCTGAATCTCGTCCCGCCACTCGCCGGGACTCGCTGGGTCGCCGTCGACCACCCGGAACGGCCACATCGCCGGGTCGCGCCGCAGCTCATTCGCCCGGCGTGAGAGGATCAGAATATGGTGACCGGCCTCAACGAGCGTCCGGGCCAGGTTGCGGCCGATCAGTCCCGAGCCGCCCGTGATGAACACGCGCATAGTGCAATTAACCCTGAAAAGCCAGGTCACGAGCGAGGTCTCTTCATCATTGTGCACGCGATTGGGCAGCGTCAAGAAGCCGGAGGGGCGGATCCGGACCGTGTGGCTCGACCGCGATCGCCGTGACTCGTCCAATCGGCGAGGGCCGCGCGATCATCGCCTGAAAGCCGAATGAAGAATCGCCCGGCGCATTGGCTGCGCAAGGTGCCTCGTGCTACCATTCCGGAGTCCGGGAGCGAGGCGGACCGCGAGCCGCGATCAGGAACGATCGGGACTCGCCTGACCGCCGTCCCTGCCGCCGCCCGGCCTGTCCCTGGTTCGCATTCGGAGAGCTGGCCGCCATGCCGCCCGATGTCCGGAGTTGGTTCGACCTGTCCAGGATGCTGGACCGATACCAGCGGAAACTGCCGCTGGTCCTCGTCAACGGCCTGGCGGAGCAGCCCGAGAGCTGGTTTGCCAGCCGCGTGCACCTCGCGCGACACTTCGACGTCAAGGTGCCCGAGATCCTGGTCTACGATGGCGAGGCGCTTCACCGTCAGATTCAGGCCGGCGGGACGGTCAGCGTGGATTATCTCACCGACCGGCTGGAAGAATACCTGGACGGGTATGTGCAGCGCCCGCCCTATCACCTGGTTGCGTCGAGCCTGGGCTGCCAGGTGGTCGTCAGCTACGCCGTTCGCCGACCCGAGCGGGTCGCGCGGCTGATACTCATCGGCGCCTCGGGCTTCCACGGCGGCGAGAACCTGCCGGTGCTGGACGGCGTCCGACGCAGCGATTACCGGGCACTGATCGGCTCGGTGTTTCACAACGGCGGCTTCGTCACCGACGATCTGGTCGACGCCTTCCGCCGCAAGTTCGAGGACCGGCGATGGCGGCTCGGGGTGCTGCGGACCCTGCGCGGGACGATCGGCCACTCGGTCGCCGAACTCTTGCCGCGGATCGAGGCACCCACGCTCGCGATCTGGGGCGCCGACGACCGGATTCTTTCGGATGTCGCCGGCTCCATCCGCGCGGCGGCGCGGATTCCGTGCGTGTTCCAGGTCGTGATTCCCCGCTGCGGCCACGCGCCGCAGATCGAGAAGGCCAGGCTGGTGAACCCGATGATCTCGCGCTTTCTCCGCGGCAAGCTGCGCTCGGTCCACCCGGCGCTCGATGCACGCCGTTTCCTCGCCCGCGAATCCACTTGCCGCGACCGCGCGTGGATGCCAACGGGCGCGGGTTACTCGGTGATCCGATCGTCATGAGCGACCAGACGCTTTTTCTCGGCAAGTTCATCACCCAGCTTTTTCGGGGCAACCCGATCGCGAGCATCGCGCCCTCGAGCCGCTGGCTGGCGCGGACGACCGTGCGCAACATCGACTGGAACAGCGTCAACACGCTCGTCGAGCTGGGCGCCGGGACCGGCCCGATCACGCGAGTCCTCGCCGAGCGTGCCCGGCCCGATTGCCGCGTCGTTGTCCTCGAACGCGACCCCGATTTCGCCCGGCTCCTGCGCGAGCGGTTCGGATCGGTGCGCCCGCTCGACATCGTCGCGGGCGATGTCCGGGACCTGGCGAGGATCCTGTCCGAGCGCGGGATCGAGCGGGTCGATCACGTGATCTCCGGGCTGCCCACCCCGTCGCTGCCGCGCGAGGTCCGCGACGAGATGTTCCGCGTCGTGAGCCGGGTGCTCGCGCCCGAGGGAACATTCAACCAGATCACCGAACTGGCATTCGTCTACTGGCCGCTCTATCGCCGGTATTTCGAGCGGGTCGAGTTCGTCTTCGAGCCCCGCAACCTGCCGCCCTCCGGCGCCTATTTCTGCCACGGCCCAAAGGAGGTCGGCTGACAGTCGATGGGCGGATCACCGGCAGCCTGGGACCGGCTCGCGGCACTTGGCGCCGTGCGGGGCACCGTCGACCTCGGGTTTCACCTGGCGTCGCGGTGGAGGATCGGCGCGCTCAACCGCCTCGACCCCGTCGCGACCCAGGAGCGGACGCTGCTCGCGCTGATTGGCAGGGCTCGAAAGACTCGATTCGGTCGGGATCACCGGTTCGACAGGATCGACGGCGTTGCGGCGTTCCAGGCGGCGGTGCCGATCCGATCATATGAGGAACTGTGGGAGGATTACCTCCGCGAGCCGTTCCCACAATGGGACGACCTGACCTGGCCCGGACGGATCCCGTACCTGGCGCTGACGAGCGGCACGACACAGGGAGCGACCAAGTACATCCCGGTCACGCGCGAGATGGCGGCGTCGAATCGACGGGCGGCGCTGCCGATGGTGTCGTACCACGTCGCGGCTCATCCCGATTCACGGCTTTTCCGGGGCCGGATGTTCTTCCTCGGCGGCTCGGCCGATCTGAAGCGCGTGGCGCCGGGAGTCGAGCAGGGCGACCTCAGCGGCATCGCCGCGCGCGAGCTGTCGCCCTTCTTGCGCCCGTTTACGTTCCCGCCGCTGGCTCTGGCGCTCGAATCGGACTGGGAGCGCAAGCTCGCCTTATTGGCCGAGCAGTCGCGCGAGCAGCCGATCCGGCTGGTCGGCGGCGTGCCGAGCTGGCTGCTCATGCTGTTCGAGCGGCTCCTGGCGGCGACCGGCAAATCCACCCTCATCGAGGTCTGGCCCGACCTGGAGGTCGTCGTGCACGGCGGGGTGAAGTTCGACCCGTATCGCGCGACCTTTCGCTCGATCGTGGGCTCGGACCGGGTCCGCATGGTCGAGACCTACGCCTGCTCGGAGGGCTTCCTGGCGTTCGGCGACCCGACGACCGAACTCCTGCGGCTGGCGTACGACCACGGGATCTTTTATGAGTTTATCGCAGCAGCCGAGCTGGATTCACCCCGACCGACTCGGCACTGGCTGGGCAATGCACAGGTCGGCATCAACTACGCGGTGGTCGTCTCGACGTGCGCGGGTTTATGGGCGCACGTGATCGGCGACACGATCCGTTTCGAGTCGCTGAATCCGCCGCTGGTGTCCTTCACCGGCCGGACGCGGCAGACGCTCTCGGCCTTCGGCGAGCACCTGATCGGCGAGGAACTGGAGCGCGCCGTGGCGAATGCGGCCACCGTCACCGGCGCCTCGGTGCGAGATTGGCACGTCGGCCCGGTCTTCCAGGGCGCGGCCGGATATCACCAGTACGTGGTCGAGTTCCTGGTGCCGCCGACCGACCTGGAGCGATTCCGGGACCAGGTCGACGCCGAGCTTGCCCGCGGCAACGACGACTATGCCACGCACCGCTCGCCGGGCATCGGCATCGCGCCGCCGGCCGTCCTGACCGCCGCGCCCGGAACCTTCGAGGGCTGGATGCGGCGGCGCGGCAAGCTGGGCGGCCAGAACAAGGTGCCGCGCGTCGATGGTTCCGGCGCGCTGACCCGCGAACTGCTCGACTACCTGCGCGAAACGGGGCAGGCCGGCGAGAGCGTCCCGCCGAGTGATCCGTCGTGATGCGCAGGATGACCGAGGTTTCACGCCAAAGGGCCCGAAGGAATCGTCGAGCAGGAGCGGAAAGCAAGGAGCGAAGCGGCATAACGGCGTACGGAGTCCTCGCTTGCAGTCATTCGCTCTCTTTCATTCGTTCTTCGGAATCGATTCCTTTGCAGGCGCTCAGGCCGCCTTCTTTTCCTGGACCAGGCTGGCGATCTGCGCGATTGAGTCCAGGTGCTCGACGCCCGCCTCGTAGGCCTCGATATCGATGCCAAAGTGCTCCTCAAGGAACACGACGAGCTTGAGCGTGCTGATCGAGTCCAGGATGCCGCCGGTGATCAGCGGAGTTTGCGGCGTCAACTCGGCCGGGTCCTCGCCCGGGAGGAACTCGTTCAGGATAAAGTGATGCACGACCTTGGCGATGTCTTCCATGATGGCCTCGTGTCGCCGCGTGATCCCGGCTGCCCGCCCCGCCGGACCGGGGCCGCCGACTGTCTCTTTTCCGCTCGCGGTTTCTGAACTCGGCGGAGGCTACCTTCTTCCTTCCTTTCGGTCAATCCCCACTTTCCCTCAAGGTCATTCTTTCGAGGCGCCGAAACCAAACAATGGTCGAGCCGTTCCCGCCGCGACCCCGCCGCTTCGCCCCCGAATCCCGGCGGATCGCAAGGGCCTCTCCGGTCCGCGGGACCGGAGCGGATTGAAACCGGGGTCAAGTTGACAGTCTCCGCACGTTCCTGTACATCGAGAGGCCTTCCCTCCGCCCGTACCAGTCTCCCAGGGCCCTCCGCCTCGCTCGCGTCAGGACGTCCGGAAGCCCCTCGCAATGGAATGGAGAGGTGGAATATCCATGATGGCAAGGATGCTTTTCTCTTCAGCTCGATGCGCGGGGCTGGTCGGTGCGGTCGCGGTGCTGGCGACGGTGTCGGGCTGCTCGTCGATGCAGCGCAAGCATGAAGCGCAGAAAATCCCGCAATATGGGGTGATTGACCCAAATCAGCCGAGGGAGCTGCACAAATCGCCGTTCCCGCCCTATGTGATCGAGCCTCCGGATGAGCTGGAGATCGCGATCCGGCCGCCGTTGCCGGACGGGACGCCGTCGACATTCGTGGTCCAGCCGGACGGGTTCGTCGACCTGGGGTTCGCGGGGGATGTGTTCGTGGCCGGGGTGACGCTGGCGGACGCCGAGGAGCGGATCGCCACACACCTGACCGAGCAGAAGAAGGCGACGGACGCCGACACGAAAGCGCACTACGAGGTCTCGGTGCGGCTGGCGAACAACCAGAGCAAGTTCTTCTATGTGCTGGGGATGGTCGGCAACCAGGGCCGGTTCAAGTGCACGGGGAGCGAGACGGTGCTGGATGCGGTGCTCCAGGCCGGTCTGCGTTCGAACAGCCTGCCGGAGAAGATTTATGTCTCACGGCCGCACCCGGCCGGCGGTCCGGACGTGATCCTCAAGGTCGACTGGTTCGGCATCCGCGACCGGGGCGACACGCTGACCAATTACCAGCTCATCCCGGGCGACCGGGTGATCGTACCGGGCACCAAGCCGCCGGGCGTGCTGGGGAGCCTGCTGGGCGGCTGAGATTCTGTCCCGAAAGGATTCCGAGCACTCGTCCGGGGGCGATCGGACGTGGCCGGGGGGCGTCAGCCCACCGGCTACGATCTGGCACCCACTTCGTGGGCTTCCGGGACAGACTCCGAGGCTGCCTGGGGTGGAGTGAGGCCGAAAGTCCCGCGTTCGTCATCGCCCGGAGAACAGTCGGGCGATGACGAACGCCGCGGTCGCGGCCAGTCCGCCAATCAGCGTCGTGTGCAGCGCCGAGCGACCAGGCTGGGTACCGGTGAAGCGACCCTTGATGTAGCCGAAGACCGCCAGCGCGACGATGGTGACGCCCACCGAGATCAACAGGCCGCGGTGGGCGTCGGCGACGAACATGTAGGGCGCCAGCGGGATCATGCCGCCGGCGACATAGGCGCCGGCGATCGTCAGCGCGCTCTTGAGCGCCCGGCGCGGGTCGGGCTCCTCCAGGCCCAGCTCGAACCGCATCATGAAGTCGACCCACGCCGGGTGGTTGCGCTCGAACGCCTTGAGGATCGGGTCGATCTCGACGTCGGTGAGGCCGTACTCGCGGAAGACAATCGCGACCTCCTCGCGCTCGACGTCGGGCAGGTCGACGACCTCGATCTCCTCGCGCTTCTTCTCGCTGGCGTAGTGCTCGGCGTCGCTTTTGGCGGCGAGGTAGCCGCCCAGGCCCATCGCGATCGACCCGGCGGCGACCTCGGCGAGCCCGGCGGTGACGACGACGGCCGTGGCGATGTTCGAGCCGGAGAGTCCAGCCGCCAGGGCAAAGGGGACTGTCAGGCCGTCGGACATGCCGATCACGATGTCGCGGACCATCTCGCTGGCGGTGAAGTGGGTCTCGTCGTGGAGATCTTGATGCATCGGGGATCCTTGCCGGGTGCGGGAAGCCGTGGAATCGGGCTGGAAATCAATCGCGGTCGCCGCAGGCGCGGCGGGCGTCGCGCTCGAACCAGTTGTCGAAATAGTAGTGTTCGCCGCGCCACCACGCCAGCAGGCTGGCCGCAAGATAGGCCGGGATGAACAGTCCGCCCCAGCGTTCGACCTGTCGCACATGGGCCTGCTCGTGGTCGCGGCAAAAGTCCAGGCAGTCCTCGTCCAGGCCAATGATCGCGTGCCCAAGGGTCATCGCCGAGAACCCGCACCGGCGCGCCAGCCAGCTCGAGAACCCGCCGTGGAACTCGAGGGCGCCGCGACGCACCTGCACCCGACCGCCGGTGCCGAGCGTGACCAGGCCGGCGGCCAGGCCGACCAGGGTGGTGGGCGCGGCCCAGGCATAGCGGAACAACTTCGACAATTCGTGGGCCCTCGTCTCGTCGTCGGTCGCCTGCGCATCCGCCAGGATCGGAGCCGCCGCTGCGGGAGTACGGCAACTCCCCCCTGGCAAAGCGAGTGTAACTCGGTTATCTAAAAACAATTCCCGCGGGTTGTCCAACCTGCTTGCGCGTGCGCTGAAGGACCGCCGGCTCCGGAGATCGACCGAATGAACCCGCGTCGCCTGTTCGTGGCCAGTTGCATCTCGCTCGTGGCCTCGGCCTTCTCGTTCATCATGCGGCAGGACGTTCTGCCAGCCTGGGGTCGATCGTTCAACCTGAACGCCCAGGAACTGGGCCTCATCGGCGGTATTGCCTTCTGGGGCATGGCGACGGCGATGGCCATCGGCTCGTTTGTGGTCGACATACTCGGCATGAAGAAGATGCTGGGCCTGGCGTTTTTCTGCCACCTGGTCGGGACGGTGCTGATGCTGGCCACTCCCTATCTCGGGGGGCTCGGCGTGTCGCCGTACGCGCTGCTCCTGGTCGCGAACTTCCTGGTCGGAGGGGCCAACGGGCTGGTCGAGATCGGGATCAACCCGCTGGCCGCGACGCTCTATCCGACCCAGAAGACCCATAGGCTCAACATCCTGCACGCCTGGTGGCCGGGCGGGCTGATGATCGGCGGCCTGCTGGCGTTGGGGATCTCGGGTGTGCTGGGTCTGGAGATTGGCGGCGCGGGTTCGACGCCGCAGGCGACCATGTTCGGTTGGCAGGTGAAGACCGCGCTGATCCTGGTGCCAATGCTGGTCTACGGGGCTCTCTTCCTGTTCGAGCCGTTCCCGGTCACCGAGCGTGTGGCCTCGGGCGTGAGCACGAAGCACATGATGGCGCAGGCGCTGCGGCCGATGTTCTTGCTGTGGGCGTTCTGCATGGTGCTCACCGCGGCGACCGAGCTGGCGCCGCAGGGGATGCAGAGCCTCGTCCTGGAGAAGACGGCCGGGATGAACGGCACGTGGATCCTGATCTACACCAGCTCGCTGATGTTTCTGCTCCGGCATTTCGCCGGCCCGATCGCTCACCGGCTCTCGCCGGTCGGGATGCTCACCGGCTCGGCGTTGTTCTCGGCCATCGGGCTGTTTTCGCTGAGCTTCGCCTACGACTTCAAGACGGCCGTGGCGGCGGCGACGATCTACGGCCTGGGCATCGTGTATTTCTGGCCGACGATGCTGGGCGTGACTGCTGAGCGATTCCCCCGCGGCGGCGCTTTCCTCCTGGGCCTGATGGGGTGCATCGGCAATCTTTCGGTCGGCGTCACCCAGCCATGGATGGGACGAGTGAATGATCAGATCACCTTCGCGGCCATTCCGTCAGAGGTTCAGCAGAGTATCCTGGTCGTGAAACCCGGCGAGGAGAACGGCCAGAAGGTCATCGACCCCAGGAAGGTCAAATCGCTGCCGGCCGAGCAGCAGGCCACGGTCCTCGCCGCGCAGAAGGAGGGCGCCAAGTGGTCGTTCCGGTACGTGTCAGCCCTGCCCGTACTGCTGGTGCTGATCTTTGGCGCAATCGCGTTGTCCGATAAGGCCCGCGGCGGCTACAAACCCGAGGTCCTCGTCGGTAAGGAGCTGGCTCCAGCCGAGTTGGCATCGGATTATTAGCGGCCCGCGAGCCGATTTCCCGGCCGATCACGCGGCGGGCTCCGGCCAGCCGCGCGAATCGGCCGACACCCCGGCCTTCGGGTCATGCCCGCAACCTATCGAATCGATCGAATGCCTTGAGTGACACTTCTGGACAGAGACAGGCAGCCGAGATCCAGTGGCCGGTGACGCTGCGCGCCGAGCTCGACGCAGAACCGCCTCCTCGCCGCGCGTGGTATCTGACGACCGGCCCGGCGTACCTGACGATCCTCGTCTGGGCCCCGTTCTTCGACTCGCTCTGGCGGCACGACCTGGCGCGCGCCGGGCTGTGGCCGCTCGCCGGGACGGCGGTCCTGTCGGCGGTCATCTGCTTCGGCTTGTTCTATTACCCGCTCGCGATGTGGGGATACCGCACCGGGCGCCGGCGAGGAGTCGTGGCGGCCTCGACGTTCGGCACATCGGGCTCGGAGTGGCTGACGGGCGTGTTACTGGCGCTGGCGCAGGTCGTCTGGTTTGCCGTGGCGATCGATTACGCGGTCGATGCGACCTTCCGGGGCCTGGCTGCCGGCGGATTCCTGCCGTCCTTGGCACTGACGCCCTGGCAGGTGGGCCCGCTCGTGCTGCGCGGGCCGTTGTTCCTGGCGACGGCGCTGTTCTGGATCTTCATCACCGGGATGTCCTCGCTGCTGCGGCTCAGCGCGGTGATCGCGGCGTTGATGAAGGTCTACTCGCCGTTCGCGGCGGTTCTGTTGACCCTGTGTGCGCTCTGGCTGGCGCGCGGAGCGGCGGGCTTCGACCCGGCGGCGGCGCTCGCGGCGCTGGGGCCGGAGCGCGAGTCGGCCGGCTCGTCAATGATCGCGATGGCGACCGGCTTCTTCGGTGTCGCGGGCCTGATGGCCGTCGACTGGGGCGCGGCATCGGCCCGCCGTCGCGACGTGGTGATTGGCGGCCTTGCCGGAATCGCACTGGCCGGCGCCTGGACGGCCCTCATGTCGCTCGTCGTGGTGGCCGGGGCCGCCGCGCGGCTTCAGGGCGTCCACCTCGACCGTCCCGCCGATCCCGCGCCCGCGCCCGCGTTATCCTTTCGCTGGGCCATCCTGGGGGGTCTCGGCCGTGGACCGGCGGCGGTTGTCCTGATCCTGTTCGGCCTGGCGGCGCTGGCGCCGGCGTGCTTCTCCTCGTTTCTTTTCATCCGCAATCTGTTCGCTCGATGGCCGGGTGTGCGACGGGTCGACTGGACCTGGATCGGCTGCACGGCCGGCTTCTTGCTCGTGGCGACCGGCTGGCCGGCGCAGCTCGAGTCGGTGGCCGACGTGATGGGCCTGGTCTTTGCGCCGGCCGTCGGGGCAATGGCCGGCGACTGGATTCATCAACGAGGCCGCTGGGCCGGCGTTCGGGTGGGGATCAACCCGGCCGGCGTGGCGGCATGGGCCGCGGGGATTCTGGCGCAGCCGGCGCTCGACGTCCTGGCGGCGCGGGGATTGGTGCCATTCGAGTCACTACTCGCCTCGCCGGTCGCTGGATTCATCGTGGCCGCCGCTGCCTACCTGGTCTTCGCCGCGCTCGGCATGGAGGAGCCCTCGACGCCCGTCGCGATCGCGCCGAGCGGTTCGAGCGAGCACAAGGTCATCGCCGGACCGTCGGCGGACGTTTCCCCTCCGGCGTCCCGGTGAGGCCGGCGGCAAGGATGGCGAGGTCCGTTGCGGGTCGTCGGGACATGGGGGTCTGCGAGTGATGCCGGAGTCCGACAAGTCGGCCCACACGCCACCCGGATCCCGAACGGTGCCCTCGATCGTGGGCCGGACGTTCTCCGCCTTGGGGCATCCCGGCTTCCGTCGCTTCATCATCGGTCAGGCGATCAGCCTGTCCGGGACGTGGCTCCAGCTCGCCGCGGTCCGATGGCTGGTCTATGACATCAGCAAATCCGAGTCGGACCTTGGCGTGCTCGATGTCGCCTCGCTGCTGCCTGGCCTCGTCGTCGGTCTGATCGCCGGCGCCATTGCCGACCGCGTGACGCCACGGAAGATGATCATCGTCATGGAATGCACCCAGATGGGCCTGGCGCTTCTGCTGGCGCTGCTGGTCTGGATCGGCCGGTTTGGGTTCTGGCAGATGGCCACGATTCTGGCGTTCGCGCGGATCTGCGTGACGTTCGAGCTGCCCAGCCGTCAGGTGTTCTTCTACGAGCTGGTCGGTCCTGAGATTCTGCCGAACGCGATCGCGCTCAACTCGGGTCTGTTCAACGCGACGCGGGTGATTGGGCCCGCGCTGGCGGGAGTCTGCCTCGCGTGGCTGGGTGCCGCTGGCTGCTTCTTCCTGAACGGAGTGAGCTTCCTGGCGGCGATCTACGCCGTGGCCTCGATCCGGCTGGAGCGACCGAAGCGGGCCGAGCCGCACGCCAGCTTCACGGCCCGCGAGGTCCTGGCGGGCCTGCGCTACCTCAACGAGGATCGTCGCCTGCGCGCGGTCTTCCTGCTGGTCTCGTTCTTCGGGATCGTGGGGATGGGCTACGACGCGATGATCCCGGCGTACACCCGGCGCGCGATCAAGTCGGACGTTTCGGGCTACAGTATTTTGCTCGCGTGTAGCGGCGTGGGGGCAACCCTGGGCGCCATCTTCATCGCCTCGCTACCCAGACAGCGGCGGCGCGATTACTGGGCGCCGATCGGCATGCTGATCTTCGCGTTGTCGCTGCGGACTGCGGCCTGGATTCCCGCGTGGAGCGGCTCGCCGAACCTGATGTTCGCCGCGGCGACGGTCTGCCTGCTGGGCGCCGGGTTTGGCGCGGTGGTGTTCTATGCCTCGTGCCAGACGATCGTCCAGCTCAACTCGCCCGAACATCTGCGCGGCCGGATCATGGGCATCTGGATGATCGCGTTCTCGGGCTCGGTTTCGCTTGGCTCGCTCTGGACCGGAAAGGCCTCCGAGTGGTTCGGCCTGGTCCCCGTGCTGGGAACGACCGCGGTCTGCTGCGGGGCGGCCGCTCTGCTCGTGGTGGCCACGGGCGTCCTGGCGCCCCGCGACCGTGCCGGCCGAGGACCTCGCGGCGTTCCCTGATTCATCCGCCGCCGGACAGCGAGGTGAGCACCTGCAGATAGGGCAAGAAGACCGCCAGGATGATCAGCAGTACGATCGCGCCGATGATCAGCATCACCAGCGGCTGCACGAGCTGCCCCAGGTTCTTGACCGTGATGGCGACCTGCTCG
>JAKAUH010001161.1 GCA_021818605.1 Planctomycetota bacterium | reverse complement strand
GGCAAGGAAGATCCTCAAGTCGGTCAGGCTCTCAGCCTGACAGTGAAGGCGAGTCAGGCTGAGAGCCTGACCGACTTTTCTGCCGGCGTAATACAAGACCCGGACCGGATTGGACGGGATCGGCGGACAGAGCCGCCTCCTCCACAAGACCCGGATTGGATCGGACCGGACCGGACCGGACCGGTGGGGACCCGGTGCCCGATCTGTGAGCCACGCAAACGGTCGGCGCTCGAGCCGGGAGAACGGTACGGCTACCGGGTCGTGTTCGAGGTTCTAAGTCCTATCCTGCCCTCCTCTTGAAGTTTACATCCTGACCCATGGACGACCTCTCTCCGTTCTGTTGCCTGAATTCCCAATGCTCTGACTTCGGCCGCCGCGGCGGCGGAAATCTCACCGTCACCGGCCGCCCCGGCAAGTTTCTTGCAGTATCGCCTGCTCGACTGCCGCTCCTGCCTCGCCCGGTTCTCCGAACGCAAAGGCAACCCGCTGTACCGCGCGCATTTGCCCGAGGACACGGTCGCCTCGATCCTCGAACACATCACCGAAGGTTGCGGCGTCCTCCAGATGCCTCGCCTGGTCTACGTTCACCCCGATACTGTCAGCCGCTCCACTCGCGCCTCCGGTGAGCACGCCCGGGCCGCCCACGACGACCTGGTCGCCCGCTCTCCCGAGACCCGCGAGACCCCCGATGGATGAGGCGTGGTCGTTCGTCGCCAGGAAGGTGGCGCCTGAGGGGTTGAATTAAGCCACGGTGCCAAAGATGCGAGAAGAAGGATCGGGTGGTGGCGGTGGAGACGCGGGTGATCTTCGGCACCGCGGCGACGGTGGCGGCGGCACTGGAAGCCTCGGCGGTCAGCCGCACGGTCAACACGGCGTTCGTGGAGCGGCATAACGGCACCGACCGCAACCGCAACGCGCGGCGGGCGCGGAAGACGTACCGCTTCTCGAAGGATTGGTGGATTGATCGGGCCGCGAGCTTCTTCAGCAAATCCAGTTACAACTTCTGCTGGCCGATCCGGACCCTGAAGGCGGAGGATGGCACGGTGCGGTGCGGTACGGTGCGGTGCGGTACGGTGCGGTGCAGACACCGGCCATGTTGGCGGGTCATGTGTGGACGCTACTGGAATGGTCTGGTCAGCGGGGGCGGAGCTTCCGGGGATGCTCGCCGCGGAGGAATTGCGCGAGTTCGTCGGGATCCTCGAGGTTCAGGTCGATGGGAATCCACTCGCCCGTGGACTCGTTGAGGACCGCGGCTTCTTTTTTGCCGTGCAGGTTCATCCGCGGGTCGCACCAGATCAGGCGGTCGTCCTCGTTCGTGAAGCCCTGCCCGTCCCACTGGCCGATGCCGCCGACGGCGTTGCGCAGGGCCGAGCGGACGGCGTAGACGGCGTCCTCGGCCTCGGGGTGGTCGATGATCCCCTCGGGATAGATGCGGATGGCGTAGATGGCGCGGATGGTCTCGAGGTAGTCGCTGAGCCAGCGCACGGCCGATGGCGGCCCGCCCGACTCGAGGCTGTCGATGAACTCGGCGACTTCCTCGGCGCCCAGCGTGTTGGGACCGACGGGATTGCGCTCGATCGTCGCCCAGACGGACTGGAGGGCGTTGAGCTCCGGCCCGATCGCCAGATAGTTGCCGAGCGTACCCGGGTGGTCGACCGACCAGATCGCCACGTTGGGGACGGCGCGCTGAAGGGTGGCCAGGGGAATGTCCCGGTCATTGACCGTCAGCAGGCGGAGGTAGTCACCCATCGGCCGACTCCGTCACCAGTTGACCAACGCGAGCCGCCGCCGCTCGTCCGGACGGGGACCGAGGGCGATACTCGTCGCTGGGTGCGCCGGCCCACGGCACGCCTGAGGCCGAATCCCGAAAGCCTCGCAAGAAATAGAGTAGCAACGCCCCAAGGATGATGCAAGGGAACAGGAACACCAGAACATCATTCGTATCCGACCGTGAGACGACCTCTCCGGTCAGGAGACTACCAAGAAACGCACCGGCACCGGAAGTGGCTACCAGGAACAGCGCCTGGGCGCTGGCGCGGCGCTGGCCGGGAGCGCGGGCATCCAGGAACATCTGGGCACCGACGGTGAAGCACGCGATTCCCACGCCGTGGAACAGCATTCCGGCCACCGCGAGCCACAGAGGCGGCACCATCGCCAGGGTGCCGAACCTGATGAACCAGGCCGCGATCCCCAGCGCCATCGTGACCTTCATCCCCACGCGGCGGATCAGCCGCGGCAACGCGAACAGCAAGGCGATCTCGGTTGTCTGCCCCAGCGTCATCGCCGCCGTGACCCACGCCCGCGGCAAGCCCGATCGTTCAAAGTAATTGGGGATCACCTGGTAGACCACGGGCATCGTCAGGTACACCCCAAACGAGGCGAACAGGACAATCGCCACTCCCGGCCGCGCGACGATCTCCGCGACCGCCCCGGGCTCGTCGCCCGCTCGCGGGCCGACGTCCAGCGGCGGCGTGTGCGGCAGGGTGAGCACATAGAGCGACACCGCCGCCGAGAACGCCGCGGCCACCCAGAACGCCTCGAAGGCCCCCTGCCCCGAACGGGTCGACCCCGACGCCGCCATCACCAGCGATACAACCCATCCCACCGCCATCCAGCCCACCGTCCCCCAGGAGCGCACCGCGCCGAACTCCCGCCCAGGATCGGTCAGATTTCGCATCGCCAGCGCGTTGGCCAGACCGTACGCCGGCGCCGTGATGCCCCAGTACATCAGAAAAACCACGAACAGGCCGCCCGCCGACCTCACCCAGCCCCCGGCCACGGCGATCAAAATGCCCGTCCCCGCCGCGTAGATGAGCGCCAGCGCATGCTGGGTGGCCAGGAACCGGTCGACCAGCCGCCCGGCCCCGAGCGGAACAGCCATCGACGCGATGGCCAGCGTCGCGAAGACCCAGCCCCGATCACGGCCGCCGATCCCCAGGTCCGTCAGGTGGATCGCCAGCAGAGGCCAGAACGCCCCCTGCACTGCATAGATCATCGCCATCATCGCCGATAACCGCCATCGTCGATTCACGCTCGCGTTCATGCGCCCCTCACCGACAGG
>JAKAUH010000540.1 GCA_021818605.1 Planctomycetota bacterium | reverse complement strand
CACGACCGCGCCGGAGACAACAGCCGACATGGTGCCGGCAGCCAGGGCGATGCCCTTGATCTTCGCGACGAGCATGGTGTGAATAACCCCCTCGGAGAGCGACGCCGCCGCGGCCGAGATGGCCGGCATGGACGCCGCGGTGATGGGACCCGCCGCGACGAGCGCCGCGGCCTCGATTGTGGACTCGAACAGGGAAAACGGCACGGCGGCGGCCCGCGCCTCTTGGATCAACGCGGCCGAGATCGCCGCAACAGGGATCGTGACCCCGCGTGTCGTCAGCCGGTCGCGCAGCCTCGCCCTGGCCCGCGCCAGCCGGCTGGAGAGCGTCCCCTCGGGAATGCCCAGCCGCCGCGCCGCCTCGGGACGAGATAGCCCCTCCAGCTCGCACAGGACGATCGGCCCCCGATGCCGCGCCGGTAGCCGGGCGAGTTCCTCGTCCAGCACGGCGCGCAGCTCCTCGAACGACGACGATTCAGACGAATCGACGTCGGCGCGCTTGCTCACGCGTTCCTCCCTCGCCCGCCGCCGGGCCGCGCGAACGCGGGCCTCCCTGGCCGTCCGCACGGCGACGCCGTACAGCCAGCTCGCGAGCTTCTCGCGGCGCACCACGGTTGCCGCCTTCCGCGCCAGGACGAGGAACGTCGCCTGGAACGCGTCCTCGGCATCGTGCGCGTCGCCCAGCACCCGGCGGCAGACGCCCAGCACCATCGGCCCGTGGCGCTGGACCAGCTCGGCGAAAGCTTCCTCGCCGACGTCATCCCGGCGCGAGAGGAACCGCTCGAGCAACTGCTCGTCGCGGAATCCGCCCGTCACACCGAACTGGTAGAGCGTCCGCAGGTGCCGGACCACCTCGGGCGATGATCGTTCGTGCATGGTGGATCCCTCGGCCGCGAAACCCGATCCGCACGCCCCTCTCAAAGTTCCCGTAATAGTGGCCGCCCGGCGTCGGGCGCGTCCAAGAAAATGGGAAAGTTTTTCCGCCTCGGACGATCATTCACCGATCGTCGGTCGCAACCGGGCAGGCGGAAGCGCCAGCACCAGACTCAGCGTCGGCACCGGCCGTTGTCACGACATCGGGACGAAATGCCATTTCCTCGCGGGCCATCCTCGGCTCCCGCGGCGGTCGGTACTCGCGCCAGCCGAACAGCCATCCCGCCAGCCCGTCCGGCGGCAGGCCGGACCGCACCAGTCGCGTGGGACGGTCCAGGTCGGTCAGGATCTCCTGCGCCGCCAGATACCCGCTGCGCACGGCGCCTTCCATCGTGGCCGGCCAGCCGGTGTCGGTCCAGTCGCCGGCCAGGACGAAGCCGTCCACAGGCGTGCGCTGCGGCGGCCGCAGGGCCTCGACCCCCGGCCGCACCGCGAACGTCGCCCCGTGCTCGGTCACGACCCGCCAGCGCAACAAGGTCGCCTCGCCCGCCGACGGCCAGATCGCCCGCAGGTCATCCAGCACCCGGTCGCGGATCGTTGGGTTGTCCAGGCTCAGTAGTTCGTACGACGCGCTGATGACCACCTGGAGATACTGGCCGCCGCCGTCGGCCGTACCCTCTCTCGCCGATCGCCCCTGGATGGCCGTGTGGTTGAACACCCACTGGACCAGACGCCCCGGTGTCACGACGTGGTCGAACGGGCAGACGGGCCGGTCGAACCAGAGGTGCACCCCGGTGATCGGCGAGGCCGCCATCGCGCCGAGCTTCTCCAGCGCCGGCACCTGCTGCCTTAGCGCCGCCGACGCCAGTCCCGCGGCCCGGTCGAACGGCACGGCCATCACGACGAAATCGGCGGCGATAAATTCCCCACTGCGCAAAACCACCCCGCCGACCGCGCCGTCCTCGCCCAGCTCGACCGAGCGCACGCCGGTCGTCATCCGCACGGCGACCTCATGGATCCGCAGCCATTCCTCCAGCCGGCGCCCGTACAGATCGCCCAGCGGCACCAGCGGCAACTCGAGCCGGAACCCCTCGCGATTCCGCAGGAACCCGTCGAGGAAGACCTTGCGCGCGTGGCCGACATCCATCTGCTCGAGTCGCTCGTTGAGTGCCGAGACCAGCACGGGCCCCCAGAACATCTCAATCGCACGCCCGGTCTGCCTGTGGCGATGCAGCCACCCGGCAAAAGCCTCGCCCGGCCGGTCGTCGCGGATCCAGGCCAGGCAAGCCAGTCCGTACGCAATCGCCAGCTTGTCGCGCAGGCCAAGTGAACGCGCCTTCAGAAAGCTCCCCGTCAGGTGAAACGGCGCCGGAGCCCAGCCGGCCCGAAAAGTCGAGAGCCGGCCCTCGGGGTCGAGGAACAGCAATTCTTCCTCACGCCGAAAGAGATCGCCGATCCCCACCCGTCGGCAGAAATCGGCCAGGTTGGTACAGCAGGCCATGCTGACGTGCTGGCAGTTATCGACCAGCTCGCCCGAGGCTGAGTCGGTGAATGAGCTGGCACGACCGCCCAGCCGCGGACGGCTCTCGACGATGGTAAGCCGCAGCCCGCGATCGACCAGGCACGACGCGGCCGCCAGGCCCGCCAGCCCGCCGCCGACGATCAGGACATGAGGGGGTGGGGGCTTGGGAACCGTGGCCATCGTTGTTGCGTTGTGACGGCGGCAGGAAAGTAGGTCAGGTTTTCCAGCCTGACGGTTCAGCCCTGTCAGGCTGGAAAGCCTGACCCACGTGGGTTTGCAGGGTGGACATTGCCCACCGGTCGAGGCCTCGAATTGGTGGGCAATGCCCACCTCAAAGACGTTCTCAGAGCCCGCTGGGTCAGACTTTCAAACGTCCCAGGTCCGACCGACCTCACCTCATTCTACCAGCCATCGCCCCGACCGCGATGGCGGCCTTGCGCCAGGCCGGAATCTTGACCCTCGTTTCGAGCACGTTGTATTCCCGCCGTGCAATCTCGTCGAGCAGCGCCCGGTAGATCCCGACAATCGTGCGGAGCACCGGCCGGCCGACCGGGTCGACCAGCGGCACCAGCCGCCGGGCGTCCTCATAGTAGGCATACGCCCGCCGACCCTCGAATTCCAGCAGGTCACGGACTCCCGCGCGCGGACGGCCCCCGGCCGCCAGCTCGTCCGGCTCGACGCCGAAACGCTCCAGGTCCTCGCGCGGCAGATAAACCCGCCCCGCGCGAGCATCCTCGCCGATGTCACGCAGGATGTTGGTCAACTGAAGTGCCAGCCCGCAGTGCTCCGCCAGCCGCTCGGCCTGGCCGCCCTCCGAGCGATAACCCCAGATATGAATGCAGCAAAGCCCGACCACCGACGCGACGTGATAGCAGTAATCCGTCAGCTCGTCGAACGTGGCGAACCCGCGCGGCTGGACGTCCATCGAGACCCCGTCGATCACGTCGTGCAGCAGGTGCGGCGGGATCGCGTGCCGTTTTACCGTGTCGGCCAGCGCGAGCAGGCCCGGCCAGCCGTCGGGCCGGCCTTCGAGCGCGGCGTCCAGCGCAAGTCGCCACGACTCGAGCGCCCGGGCCTTGTCCTCGGGCTCACCCGGCTCGTCCGCCAGGTCGTCGGTGTGCCGCAAAAAGGCATACAGCGCGCACATCGACCGCCGCCGCGCCGGGGGCAGCAGCAGAAAGGCCCAGTAAAAATTCCGCGCCTCGCGCCGCGCGATCCGCGCACAGAAGCGGTAGCTCTCCCGCAGCGCCGCGGAGTCGATGACCCTCACGGCAAACTCCCCGACCGCGGCGGCACAGCCCGGGCTCCCGAGCCGGAAATGTCACCCGGCCTTGCCCCGACCCCCTCGCCGCCCGTTTCCGCCCGGCCTGCAACTCGAGCGCGCAGCCGGGCCACCGTCATCGCCGTCGCCGCGCGCGCCACCAGCCGGACCTTCGTCCACTTCGACAGCGACGGCCGCATGCTGAGCACGTCATATCGCCGCGCCTCGATCCGGTCGAGGATCGCCAGCCCGCCACGGGTAAAGAGATCCACGTCGACCGCCAGTGCCCTCGGCACTCGACGCACCAGTGGCCGCCCCTCGTCGAACAGCCCGCGCGT
This sequence comes from Planctomycetota bacterium, assembly GCA_021818605.1. GTDB lineage: Bacteria > Planctomycetota > Planctomycetia > Isosphaerales > Isosphaeraceae > JAKAUH01. The sequence continues at coordinate 11,918 of JAKAUH010000540.1, read as the reverse complement.
CCGCTCGACCTGAAACCGCATCAGCTCGGCGAACGCCGGGGTGAACCGTAGCCCCTTCAGATCGGCCGCCGTCACGCCGAACCGCTCGCGATCCTCGCGCGGCAGGTAGATCCGCCCGATCGCCAGGTCGCGAGCCACGTCCTGCCAGAAGTTCGCCAGTTGCAGCGCCGTGCACGTCGCGTCCGACAATCGCGCGTTCTCCTCCGTGTAGGCCCCGGCCACGTACAAGACCAGGTGCCCAACCGGGTTCGCCGACCGCTCGCAGTAATCCAGCAACTGGTCGTAACTATCGTAGTCCGTGACCGACTGGTCCTGCTCGAACGCGGAGATCAACGCCTCGAACGGATCGATCGGGATGCCATGGTGCTCGACAGTCTCGCGCAGCGCGATCATGACCGGATGAGTCGCGTGCCCTCGATACATCTCGCGCAGCTCGCCCCGCCACCAGTCGAGCAGCTCGAGCGACCGCTCCGGATCGCCCAGCTCGTCCCCCAGGTCGTCCGACCACCGGCAGAACGCATAGACGCTGCGAAACGCGGGCCGCAGCGCCGGCGGCGTCAGCCGCGTCACGACGCTGAAGTTCTCGTAATGACCCGCCGTCAGCCGGGCGCAATAGGCCAGCGCCTCGTCGCGCGACACGCGCTCGGGGCAACCGGGCCCGAATCGGCTGAGGTCATCCGCAAAGGCCATGCTCGTCAGTCCGTCCGGCAGGAGTGAAGGGTATCGCGACAGGTCCGGCCCCGTCCGGGCGCACACACGCCGAACGGCCGGAATCCCGACGATTCTAACGGCCCACGCCGCCCGATGCCAGCGGGCCGCAACCTCACGAAATACCGGCTCCCTCGATGATTGACGGAGCGCCCCGGGACCGGCACAATCGACCACAATGCACGGCCCACCGCATTCGAATCCCACCCGATTTCCCAGGGAGACAACGATGAATCGACCGCAATCGCCGCGCCCGGGCGCCTCGCCATGGACGCAGATGCTGGCCCTCGCACTTGTACCGGCTCTGCTGGCCGCACTGGCCGTTCTGTCCGCCGCCCCGGCTTCCTCGGCGCAGGAAGACAGGGACAGGGGCTTCGTCCCGCTCTTCAACGGCAAGGACCTGACCGGCTGGGTCACGCCCGAGGACAAAACGCTGTTCACCGTCGAGAACGGCGAGATCGTCGGCCGCACCGGCACCGAGAAGCTCAAGAAAAACGAGTTCCTGGTGACCGATAAGGCCTACGGCGACTTCGTCCTCAAGGCCAAGGTCAAGATCCGCAACGGCAACTCGGGGATTCAGTTCCGTAGCGAGCGCGCGCCCGACGGCGTCGTCTCGGGCCCGCAGGCCGACGTGGCCGACGACCAGTGGGGCCTTCTGTACGAGGAGCGCCGTCGCGGTATGATCCAGCGCTACCCGCTCGACAAGGCCCGCAAGCTGCTCAAGCCGGACGGCTGGCAGGAGTTCGTCATCACGGCGAAGGGAGACCACGTCACCATTGACCTGAATGGCACCCGCATCATCGAGCGAGACGACCCCAAGTTCCAGAAGACGGGAATCATCGCTCTGCAGATCCACGTCTGGCCCAAGCCGATGGAGGTCCGCTTCAAGGACATCATGATCAAGGAGCTCTGAGCGAACGGGCCGGAAGCCCGGTGCCGGCGAGAGAGCCCGACGATGAACCACGGATAGCACGAATACCACGAATGGGGATCGGGGCCGGGCTCAGCCTCCCTCTCATTCGTGCCCTTCGTGTCATTCGTGGTTCATTTCCGGATCCGGACCGAACCGCGGACATGCCAGAGTTGCAGCGCCGGCTTACTTCCCCTCGATCGTCGACCCGCGTCGGCCTGCGTAGAAGCCGTATCGACCCTGAATCTTCTCGTGCCCCGGCTTGACCTTCGGATACACCCACGCCACGTCCTTGACCGTCCGGCCATCGGGTCCGACGTAGTCGACCCAGTTGCACGTCCCCTTGATCGGGCAGGTATAGGTCCGCTCGGTGACCTTCAGCACGTCGCCCTTCACCGACGACGGGTCGAAGTACCAGTTCCCCTCGAACTTCTCGACCCCCGGGCCCTCCTCGGCCTCGGCCAGGGTCGTGCCCGATTCCTTCTCGCGGATCGTGATGCTCATCGCGGCGGTCCTCCTTCCCGGGTCTTCACACAACAAACGAGCCCGCGGCCGATCCCGATCGCCCGACCGCGAGCATGTTCCGCCCTATTGTAGACCGCCTGCAAGCCCGGCACCGCACCACTGCCCAGTCCGAACAAAAAGGGGACTGGCTCCGAGTCTTCGAGGTGCCTGTCCCCTTTTTGTTCGCGCTTCACTCGCGCTCCGGCTTCTCGATCACGATATCCCCCAGCTCGATCGCCTGCCCGGGCGCCGCGAGGAACCACTTGCGCACCCGGCGCTTGCCCGGGTCATCCGCGCTGGTCGGGTCCTGGAGTCGGAACTGCGCCCCCGGGATCAGCGCGGGGAACGTGATCCGCCCCTGGAGGTCGCTGATCAGCTCGCCGTGGTGCTCGCGATCCAGCCGCGAGAGATAATCCCCATCCGGCCGCAACCCGTCGTCGCCGGGTGAGACGATCTCGGTCGTCTCGACATCCGGCGTCACGAGCATCGACAGCATCCACGGGTTACGATACCCGGCGATCGGCTTGCCCTGGCCGTCGACCAGTCGCGCCATCGCCATCCCGCACGGCTGGAGCCGCACCGTGATCGGCCCGTCCTTCGCCGCCGCGGCCGAGAACATCGCCACGCCGCCCACCTGGTTCTTGCCGTCGAGGAAGTACACCGGGACCGCGCCCTCCGGCGGCACTCCGTGCAGCTCGAAAGAACCGTCGTGCACCTGGCCGAAGAAGTCCCCCCAGAACGACCGCGCGGGCCACTGCTGCGGCATCAGAATCCAACTACTGAACGCCCGCGCCGACGCCACCGGCTGCCCGTCCGGCCCGATCACGCGGGCCTTCACCGTGATTCCCCGTCGCAGGACGATATCCACCTGCCGGCTCTCGTCTCCGGCCTTGAGGTCGCACGGAACGAAGGCATGGGCATAATTCCTTTGACCGCCCGGCTTGCCCTCGCTGAGCATCTTCTCGCCCATTTCCTGGAGCACGTAATCGTCGCTCGGCCCCATCACGACGAGCGTCCCGGGAGACGGTCTCACCGCGAGTTGGTACGACCCGTCGGGGCCGGTGCGCACCGTGCCGCTCCACTCGCCAGCATCGCCGACTCCGAACTTGGGCCCGTAGTACCACAGCGCCGCCCCTTCGACAGGCCGGTTCGTCCCCTTTTCGACGACCTTGCCTCGGATGACGGTCCCGCGCCGCAGCGCCAGGTCGATCCGCTTCTCGCGTATTCCCTTCGGCCACGGAAAGATCTTCCCGCCCGACACCGAGGTGTTCATGTACGGCCGCCCCTCGGGCGCGAAGACGAGCATGGCATACCGATCGCTCGCGATAGGATTGGCGCGATAATTCCCCTGGCCGTCGGTCTCATAACGCCTGATGTATCCCGGCCCGCCCAAGTATGCGACGATCTCGATGGACGCATGCGGAACGGGCTTAGCGGTGTCGGCATACGTGATCCGGCCGGTGAAGACGTTGGCCGGCTGAAGCGCCACGCGTACCGGTCTGGATTCGGGAGGATCGTCGGTGTCCACGATAATCTGCTGCCGGGCATAGTCGGGATCGTCGGCCATCAACAAGGCACGCAGCCCCCGCCCCACGCCGCGAATCGTGAATCGCCCCTCGTTATCCGTGGCGACGGATGCCGGCCAGGCAGCCGGCGTGCTCGCGCCACCACCGCCCCAGAGATACGGCCCTTCGATCTCATCCGGCAAGACCTCCGGCCCGACCTTCGTATGGCCCACGCCTTCCACAACCACCTTCACCCCCGGCACCACCCTCCCCTTGATGTCGAAAATCCGCCCGACGATGACCCGCTCGGGGCGGAGCCTGACCTCGGCCGAGGGCCGCTCGGCATCGACGCCCAGATCGGCCCACCCCATGCCGAACCCCGGCATCATCGCCATGACACGAACATGATGATGAGTGGCCGACGTAATCCGCGGCATCTCGAGGCGAAACAAACCTTTCGCGTCGCACGTCGCCTGGCCCAGCGCGACCGTCGTTCCCCACACGGACCGCTCGCGAACCTCCTTCGACTCACCGCGAACCATCACCGCCGCATGCGCCACCGGCCGGCCCTGGGGATCGAGCACCCGGCCAACCACGGTCATCCGTTCGCGCGCCGGCTCCGGGCGGACGACCACCGGCCGCGCCCCCGCGTTCGCCGCCGGCCTGCCCCTCGGTTCATCGGCCAACACCTCGCGCCGAACCATCCAGCCCGCCACGGCCATCGCGGCCGCCGCGACCATCAGCAGGGACGAGATCACCGCCTTGATCCGAGAAACAACCATGGTATGCAGCACCTCCTGGGCCATCGCCGACGCACCCGGGGCACTTGCCCCGACCACCGCCGACTGACGGGCCGCGAACCGAAGCGCGGCCCTCGTGGTGGAATCACGCAGGAGGGGAGAGACCGACGCCCGCGCCGATCGGGCCGAGCCCAGCATCGCCGCGATCGCCGCCGACGGCAGGGCGAACCCACATCGATCCAGCGCCAGGCGCAACCGTTCGCGCGCCCGGGCGATCCGGCTCCGCAAGGTGCCGACGGGCCATCGCAGCCGGTGCGCGGCTTCATCGAGGGTCAACCCCTCGAAGTAGCACAGCATTACCGGCATCCGATAGTTCCCCGGCAGCCGGTCGATCTCGCGATGCAGCGCCTCGGCCTGTTCGCTCGCGAGCAGGGCGGCTTCCGGCTGATCCGGCGCGGTGCCATCACACCCAGCCAGCGCCCGCCGATCCGCCTCGGCCTTCCGCAGCCGGTCCCGCCGCGCCCGGGCCTTGCGTGCTGTTCGCAACGCCACGCCATACAGCCACGCGCCCAGTCCGTCCGGATCGCGGATCGACCGCGCCTTCCGCGCCAGGACGAGGAACACCGCCTGGAACGCGTCCTCAGCCTCATGAGGATCGCCCAGGAGCTGCCGGCAGACGCCCAGCACCATCGGCCCGTGCCGCGCCACGATGGCTGCAAATGCGGCCTCGTCCGTCGAGCCGGAGCCGCCCTCGGCGACCCGCTCGAGCAATTCCCGGTCGGACAACCCGGCCGCCGAGCCGCCCGCGAAGAGCGCCTCGACCTGCCGGGCCGCCGAGATCGTCGCCATGCGTGCCATAGGTGTCTCTCGCGGTCCTGTGGAACCGGTCCATTCCCCTCGCCCGGATAGTGCCCCGCCGGCCGTCGAGTTATCCACCGGCCCGGGGCTTTTTTTGCGAGGATCGCGCAAACTCCGGTCGCGCAAGGAGAACCATCGGCCTACGATGCCAGAAAGCCGTCGGGCTTTCCAGGTCGCATTGCAGATGGGCGGCTCACGGAGAGGCTGAGGTAGGCCAATCCCGGCTCGCCATCCGGGTCCGTGTAGGAGGCGGCTCCGTCCGCCGACCCGGCTCTCCATCCGGGTCCGTGTAGGAGGCGGCTCCGTCCGCCGACCCGATCCGCCCGCCCGAAGTAGGTCCGCCTCTCAGGCTGACGCGGGCCGGCCCGATCCGTCCGTCCGTCCGCCCGCGTCAGGCTGAGAGCCTGACCTACTTCGCGGCCGGTCCGGTGTCGGAGGCGGCTCCGTCCGCCGGGTCGGGGGACGGAGCCCCCTCCTACATCCGTCTGACACGGCGGACGGATTGCGGGTCGGGGGACGGGTCCGGGGTCCCTTCACATCTCGCCTGTGAGCCACGCAACGGCAACGCGCTTGAACTTGCCCCCTGGGCCGCGAAAGCCTTTTCCCGGAAAATCATCGTGCGGCTGTCGGCCCATCGCGCAGTGATCTTCATGAGTGGCGTGCAACCGGCAGCGACGATCAGAATGAACGGCGAACCGGAGATAACCCCCAATGGCGACCGACCCGACCCGATCAGCCCTGCGACGGATCGACCGCCTCTTCGACGCCGGCACCTCGACCGGCCTGGACGATGGCCGGCTGCTCGAGCGGTTCGCCGCCGACCGTGACGAATCGACCCTCGAGGCCCTGATCGAACGCCACGGCCCGATGGTGCTGGGCGTCTGCCGCCGGATGCTCGCGAATCCGGCCGATGTCGACGACGCCTTCCAGGCCACGTTCCTGATCCTCGTCCGCAAGGCCCACGCGCTGCGGGACGTCCACCGCCTCGGTCCCTGGCTGCACGCCGTCGCCTGCAAGGTCGCCGCCCGGGCCCGGTCGGATGCGAGCAAGCGATGCCTCCGCGAACAGGCCGGCGCCTGCCCCGAGCGCTCGCCCGATTCCCAGGCCCCCGATCGCCTCGCCGCCGGACGGGAACTCCGCGACCTGGTCGACCGCGAAATCGCCCGGTTATCCTCGACCCATCGCGCGGCGGTGGTCCTCTGCGACCTGGAAGGCCGATCGCAGCAGGACGCCGCCCGCCTGCTCGGTTGGAGCGAAACCGCCCTCCGCGGCCGGCTCGCCCGTGCCCGCCAGAAGCTCCGCGCCCGCCTCGAGCGCCAGGGCCTGGCGCCGGCGTTGATCGCCGGCCCCAGTGCCCTGCCGCCCATCGCGGCCCCGCCGGCCCTGGTCGTCGCGACCACCCGCGCCGCGATGGCGAGCGTCCTCGCCGGCCGCGCCGCCCCGACGGCCGGCGGAGTGATCTCCGCATCGGTCGCGGCACTGGTGCAATCCGCCGCCCGCACCATGCTCGTCGCCCGCGCCGGACGGGCCGCAGCCGCTTTCCTCCTCGTCGCGCTCGGTCTGCTCGCAGCGAGCGGCCTCGTCCGCGCCGGGCTGCCCCGAGGCGAACTGATCCCATCAACCCACCCCGAGCCCGATGTCCAGCAACCCGCCACCTCGTCCAGCGTCGAGCTCCGCGTCCTCGGCCGCGCCGACCGCAAGCCGATCGCCGGGGCGACGGTCGAGGCCGACATCTGGGACAGCGCGACCAGGCACGAATCGAAACAAACCACTGACGCCGACGGCCGCTGCCAGTTCCGCCTCCCGGACGGCGTCCAGTTCTTCTCGTTCATCATCGCCAGAGACGGTTATGTCCCAGTCTCTCGCACATGGAGCAAGGATGAGGGCGCGGCGCCCGCGTCGCTTTCCGTCGAGCTCGACCCCGGCACGCCGATCGGCGGATTCGTGCGCGACGAGCGCGGCCGGCCGATCGCCGGGGCCGACGTGACGGTCGCCATCGGCCCTGGCCTCGGCGAGGTCCCCGACGTGGACGTCCCCGTCCCGGCCAACTGGAGCCAGTACGCGGGCTATCCCCGCCTCCAGGTGAAGACGGACGCCGAGGGCCAATGGCGCTGTTCGATCCTGCCCGCGAATCCCGATCCCGGCACCCGGCTCTGGTTCTTCGTCGAGCACCCCGATCACGTCAGCGACACCGGCGGCTACTCGCGCCGGCTCAGCCTCAAGACCGCCCGCGCGATGACCGGCGCGCTGATCATGGCCGACGGCATCGACATCCGCGGCCAGGTCCGCGACGGCGCGAACCGCCCCGTGCCGGGTGCCCGGGTCGTCCTGGCGTACTCCCGCAGTTCGGGCGACTCGCTGAAAACCACCACCGACGCCGAGGGCCGCTTCCGCTTCCCCCATGCCGGCAAGCGTTTCAGTACGAACCGCTGGACGGTCGTCGTCGAGGCCGCGGGCTTCGGGCCGACCTTGGAGGTCATCACGCCCACCGCGGCGGTTCCATCCCTCGACATCCACCTCGCCGCCGCGAAGCCCTTCCACGGCCGCGTGATCGATCCCAAAGGCCGGCCGATCGCCGGTGCCGCCGTCACCGCCTCGTTGCCCGGTGGCTCGGACCTCGGCTGGAGTACCACGACCGACGCCGACGGCCGCTTCGTCTACCGCGACGCCCCCGCCGAGGGCAACATCCTTTTCGGAGTGCGGAAGGCCGAATACCTCCTGGTGACCGGACGCCTGATGCCCACCTCCTCGGGCCAGGGGGAGATCACCCTGAAGCCGCCGATGCGCGTGCGCGGCACCGTCGTCGACACCGAGACCGGCCAGCCCATCGCGAGCTTTCGCGTCCTCGACGGCCAGGGCTTCGACCGCGACCATATCGCGTGGAATTGGCGCAGGCCCAGGACCGCGACCGACGGCCGCTTCGATGTCTCGCCCTTCAACTACGACCTTTCCGGTGCATCGGCCTACCTCCGGATCGAGGCCGACGGCTACGCCCCGGCGACCTCGCGCCCGCTTCAGCTCGGCGAGCCCGAAATCACCCTCGACTTCCGCCTGAAGAAGGCCGCGGGCATCTCGGGCTTCGTCCGAACGCCGGACGGCAAGGCCGCGGTCGGTGCCGACGTCTACCTCACCAATCCGAAATACGGCCTCCCACTGCACAACAACCGCCACGAGCCGCCGCCCGCCCGGGAATTCTGGACCCAGACCGACGCAAAAGGCCACTTCGCGTTTCGTCCCCAGGACGACCAATACGGCGTCCTGATCGTCCACTCCTCCGGCGTCGGCCGAAAGTCGCCCGAGGACCTCGCCCGCTCGTCCGGCATCACGCTCGAACGTTTCGGCCGGATCGAAGGAATCCTGCGGGTCGGCGCGGGCATCGGCGCACGGCAACCGATCGACGTCCAGCTCGAGTGCGGCGCGAGCCCGTACGACAACTGGCGGTTCGCCCATTACTCGACCGAGACCGACGCCAAGGGCCGCTTCACGATCGAAAACCTCATCCCCGGAGAGGCGACGATCTTCCGGCTCTCCGCGCCCTCGCCGGAAGGAATCCGACTGAACATGCTGCCGATCGTCGATGTCGCCCCTGGAGTGACGTCGCACGTCGAGCTCGGCGGCCGAGGCCGGCCGGTCACGGGCCGGATCGCGGTGCCCGCGGGCGACGCGAACCGGGTCAACCTCGCCCAGGCGACCGGCATGCTGACGTGCGACGCGCCGGAAGAGGCGCTGCCCGAGGGCTTCCGAACCTGGGAACGCGCCAAAGTGGTGGCGTGGTGCCGATCTCCCGAGGGCAAGGCCATCCGCCGCCTGGCCCACTACTATTCCTTCACCATCGCCCCCGACGGCCGCTACCACATCGACGACGTCCTCCCGGGGAACTACGAGCTCACGGTCACCTTCACCAGCCCCCCCGCCTTCGCGGCCCCCAGGCCCGGCGAAGCCAGAATCTCGGCCCACGCCGAGCGCCGGGTCACGGTCGCCCCGATCCCGGGCGGCCGCACCGACGAACCGCTCGACCTGGGAACGCTCGAAATGAAGGTCCAGCCATGACCCGGCCGACCGGACCGTCGTAGGTCAGGCTTTCCAGCCTGACTCCGAATCGGACCGGAGCGGACCGAGCCAAACCGCCCACCGGCCCGGACTGCCCGGTCTTTCGCGTCCCGGTTCATCCCCTCCCGCGTACCAGCCGCACCAGCCACTCCACACCCGCGACCACCCCGGCGAGGATCGCCGCGAGGAACGACGCCACCGCCGCCAGGAGCAGCGTCTGGCCGATCGGACGATGGAACGCCTCGTGCGCCGCCTGCTCGGGAGTCGGGTCCGGCTGGGGCAAGAGCGTGTGCGACATCGCCCCGTGGCCGAACGCCGCCACCAGCAGCGCGATCGAGTGCAACAGCAACCATCCGGCGGTCTTCAGGTTCCCGGCTCCTCGACGACACGCCTCACGCGCCCGTTCGACGTCTTCTTACCACAACTTCCACCACGGTTTCTTCTTCGCCGCCCCACGCGGTCCAGCCGTCGGCGCCGACGCACGCGCCCGATTGACCCGCTCCATCAGCATCGCAACGGCGGCCTGCATCGTCTGGTCGCTTACGCCCCGTTCCGGAACGACGCTCGGGTACATCTTGAGATTGGCCAGGTCCAATTTCCCCTGCGAGCCCTCGACCGCCTTCAGGATCGACTGCGATTCCGCGTTGTACAGGCACAGGTCGCGGAACTCATCCTGCGACACGGTCTCGCGCAACCGGACCGCCAGCGCCCGCGCCCGCGAATACGCCGGGATCGACATCAGGGGCACGTCCGTCTCGATCCGGCCGTCCCGACGCGCGCGGAACACGGTCGGAGAGAAATTCACCCCGTGCGGCTCGAAGAATGTGCGGGCGAACGCGATCGTCGAGATCGACTCGACCTCATGGACGAGGTCCGGGTCAAACCCCTGGCCGGCCATCTCTTCCATCAGCTCGTCGATGTTCTCATATTTCTTGTAATTCTCGGCGAAGTGCCGGATGGTCCGCTCCAGCTCGGCCCGGCGGGGGATCTCGATCGAGTTCCGCGGGAACTCGAACACGGCGAACCTCGTCAGGTAGCCGAACGCAGGTCCGGTTACCCCGGCCGGCCAGTCGGGGTCCCTGTGCGACACCTCATGCCCGTCGATCTCCAGCTCGCGGCTCCAGCCTTCCTCGCCCTTCGAGATCACCACCGACTTGGCCAGGTGCACCCGCCGCGGCGCCGCCGACTCCGCGGCGTAACGGAACCACGGCTTCGAGTCATCGATGCGATCCGCGATCTCCGGATCTTCGAACCACCGGTGGAGCGCCGGCCCGACGTAGGCCCGCAGCCCCGGCGCCAGCCCGTAGCTGCCCGGGCAATAACCGTTCGAGATGTCGCCGTCCTCGACCCCCGCCTGGCAGGTCATGCACAAAGGTTTGTCATCCAAAAACGACCGGATCGGACCGGCGACGCACATCAGCCAGATCGCGGCCGCCTGGCCCAGCGCCGCCTCGCGATTGTCGCCCATCCCGAACAGGCACGCTTCGAGGGTCTCGTCGTCGTGCTCGTGCAGCGTGGTGAAGACATGCGCGTGGACCTTCCCATCCTCGCGCTCCGGCCCGAATTCGTGCACCTCGGCACGCAAGGCGACTCGCCCGTCGAAGAGCTTGAGCTCCCCATCGTCGAGCCGGGTCCAACCCCCGAGATCGCCGCCGTGCGCGACGATGCCCTCCTCGATCTGTTCCAGCAGGCGCTGTGAGTCCGACATGGTTGCCACGCCCTCCCGTCAGGCAATCGTCCGCCGGCTCCTCGGGATCGGGACCGCGCGGTCGTTCTCGTCTCGCAATCGATAACGCACAACCACCCGAGATCTTAGATTCCCGTCGATCGTCCGCCAATCGCCGGGCGCCGGTGCGAAGCCCGCCGCGCCGTGTTACCGTGAGGACTGGTGCGACAACCGGGAGTGTGAAGATTCAAAAGGACGGCAGCCGTGACCCAGAATCTCAAACCTGAAGAACGAGCCCGTTTCCGCGGCTGCCTGCTCGGCCTGGCGTGCGGCGATGCCGTCGGGACAACCGTCGAGTTCCAGGCCCGCGGCCAGTTCACGCCCGTGACCGATATGGTCGGCGGCGGCGTGTTCGACCTCCCGACAGGTGCCTGGACCGACGACACCTCGATGGCCCTCTGCCTGGCCGCCAGCCTCACCGAGCTCGGCCGCTTCGATCCCGCCGACCAGATGAGGCGCTACTGGAAATGGCTCGACGAGGGCTATCTCGGCAGCACCGGAAAATGCTTCGACGTGGGCAACACCGTGCGCGATGCCCTCCAGAGGTTCCAGCAGACAGGCGAGCCGTTCAGCGGATCGACCGACCCCTGGTCGGCCGGCAACGGATGCATCATGAGGCTGGCTCCGGTGCCGATGTACTACCACCCCGACCGCGACCTCGCCATCGAGCGCTCAGGCCAGAGCGCCCGCACCACCCACGGGGCAGTCGAATGCATCGAAGCCTCGCGCCTGCTCGGCGGCATGCTGTTCCAGGCACTCTCCGGCGCGGACAAGGAGGCGATCCTCCTCGATCACGGCGTGAACGACGCCACCAGCCCGAAGGTCCAGGCCATCGCGCGCGGCGAGTATCGCACCAAAACTGAGTCCGAAATCCGTGGCTCGGGATATGTCGTGCAGAGCCTCGAGGCCGCCCTCTG
>JAKAUH010000360.1 GCA_021818605.1 Planctomycetota bacterium | reverse complement strand
GGCGTCCTTTTGCAGGGCGGCGTCGTGCTCGGCCTTCAGGATCGCCTTCTGCTCGTTGGACAGGAACGGGCGGGGGGCGACGATCACCTTCTCGCCGGCCTTGAGCCCTTGCTTGACCTCGACGTTCGTGCCGTCGGAGGCGCCCAGCACCGCGTCGCGCCACTCGACCTTGCCGTCGTCGGCCTTGACGGCCAGGTGGTCCCTGTTCTGGTAATGCACGATCGCCCCGCGGGGCACGCTGAGGACGTTCTCCAGGTCGACGGCGTCGATCTGCACCCGGGCCGTCATGCCCGGGACGAGTTGCACCGCGGGTTTGGCGATCCGGATCCAGGTGGTGTAGACCTTGATATCCCTGTCGAAGATTTTCCCTGGATCGGGCAAGGGGGCGACCTCGAGCACCACGCCGGGCATCGTCACGTTGGGAAAGGCGTCGACGACAACCCGCGCCGGCATGCTCGGGGCCACGGCGGCGACCTCGGCCGCGGGGACCTTGGCCAGGATCATCATCGCGCCGTTCGGGTCGTAGACCGATGCGATCTTCTGCCGCTCGCGGACCGTTGCGCCCGGCCGGATCGTGGGCCCGTCGTCGAAGATCGGCGCCGGGTCGTTGGCCAGGACGATCTGGCCGTCCCTCGGGGCGGTGATGGTGCAAAAGCGGATCTCGCTCACGAGTTTGGCCAATTTGCCCTTCTCGAGCTCCCATGTGGCCTGCCTGGCCAGCTCGTCGGAGCGGGCCTTCTTGACCTCGGCCTCGAGATCGCGGTTGGTTCGGTCGCGGGCGTCCGTCTCCCGGCCCTCGCGCTCCGCCCTGGCCAGCGATTGCCTGTGCGTTTCCAGCGCCTTCTCGGCGTCCTCGCGAGCCTTTTTGGCGCGCTGATGGGCGGCCTCGGCGTCCTTGATCGCCGTCTCCTGGCCGGCGAGCCTGTCGTGCAGATTCGCCGGGTCGAGCGTGCAGATGACGTCCCCCTTCTTGACCGCGGATCCGTCAGGCAGAACCTGGAGGATCTTCCGGCTACCCTCGACGCGGCAGTACAGGTCCGCGGGCCGGTCGGGCCCGACCGAACCGCGGGCCAGGATGGCGGTGTGGAGCTGGCCGGGTTTTACGTGGAGCGTGGGCACGTCGCCGGCCTGGCGAGCCTGTTCCTGCACCGGCGGCCCGTCGCCGCTTCCCAGCCACTCCACGCCCGAGGCCGTGGCGCCGGCGGCCAGCAGGATCGTGGCGGCCTTCCACCATTGCGTCGTCGTCATGGCTCGCAGGACTCCTCGGAGAGAGGGAGACGACAGTTGCCCGGCGCTGACATTTGCAATATAGCGGCTGGGCGGATCGTTCCACAATTCCCGGGAGATTCCCGATCGGGCATTCAGCCATCGACGTGAAACCGCGCGACGATGGCGGTGATGTTGTCGGGGCCGCCGCGTTCGTTGGCCAGGGCGACGAGCGCCTTCGCGGTCTTCTGGGGGTCGTCGCGGCCGGCGAGAACTTCGGCGATATCGGGGTCGGGGACCGGCTCGGTGAGTCCGTCGGTGCAGAATAGCAGAGTGTCGCCGTCGCGGAGCGAGAGCTTGTGGATCTCGGCATGGACGCCCTCGCTCGGTCCGCCGAGGACATTGGTCACGACGTGCCGGCGGTGGTGGTGCCGGGCCTCCTCACGCGAGATCATCCGGGCGTCGACAAGAGCCTGGACGACGGTGTGATCGGTGGTGAGCTGCTCGAGCTGGCCGTCGCGGTAGAGATAGGCGCGCGAGTCGCCGGCGTGGACGATGTACAGGTCGTCGGCCACGCTGTAGGCCATCGTGAGCGTCGTTCCCATGCCCCAGAGCGCGGGGTTGCTGCGGGCGCGGTCAAACAGGGTTCGATCGGCCCGCTGGAGGCTCTCGCGCAGCTCGTCGAACAGCACGCGCTCCTCGCGATGGCCCAGGTGGAGGAACCACTTGAGCGTGTTCTGGACGAACGCCTCGACGCTCTCAACCGCCAGGGCGCTGGCGCGCTCGCCGGCCGCGGCGCCGCCCATGCCGTCGGCCACGACGATCAAATAACCCTCTTCCTCCGAGACCGGCGCCTGGCCGTCGCCGGGCAGGCTGGTGGCGCAGATCCGCATCGTCTTGGTCAGCCGGGCGATCAGGAAGTGGTCCTCGTTGTGGCCGCGCACCTTGCCCGGGTCGGTCATTCCGCCGAAGCTGACGCTCACCCGAGGCAGCTGGCGATCCGGGCGGGGAGGATACGACCCGGTGGAGTCGCTGAACGCGGCTGCGGCTGCGGCTTCGGGGCCTCGCATCGTGGTGTCCTGTTCCCGGCGTTCGGTGGACGGGATCGCTCGATCACGAGCCTGATCATGATCGAGACGGACGGTTGCCGTCTCTCAGGAGCAAATTCCGGACCCGTTTTGGCGGAGCCCTGGCGGATTGGCACGCCTGCAGGAAACCCGGTCAGTTTTTCCAGCCGGCCCGACGGGGCCGGGGCGTCCCGTCGACACGCGTGTATCCCGCGCCTGGAGGCGGGCGCGGCGTTGAGGGACCTGGCTATCGGGATGAGCCCCGGCGCACCAGGGTGATCGGGACCTCGCGTGATGCGACCCGGTTGCCGAGCATGTCGGTCTGGATCAATCGCAGGCGATACCGGCCGGGTTCGAGCGTGCGCGGGAACCGGAGTCGGTAGCTGACGAAGTAGTCCTGCCTGCGGTTGGGGCAGACATCCTCGGCCGTGCCGGGGGCTTTCTCCCAGACGACGCGGCCATCGGACTCGGATTGCAGCTCGATGTGGGCCGCGAGCCGGGAGACGAACGATTTCCCTCTGTGCTGGTATTCCAGGCCGGCCATCTCGCAGTAGATCAAAACCCACCGGCCGAGCTCGACGCGGTCCGGGTTGATCGGGGTGACGACGCCGAATTTTTTGACGTGCGAGCAGACCTTCAGCTCGGCGATCTCGAGCGACGGTTCGGGGGCTGCCGTGGTCGGCGCGGGTGCCGATGAGGGCGCTGGCTGGCTGGCTGTTGCGTCCGGCCGATCGTCGGGCGAGGCTGAGGACTCGGCGGCGGTCTCGGGGCCTGCGGGCGACGGGCTTGCGGCCTCGGGCTGCGCCGGGTTTTCCTCGGACGGGGCCGGGGTACGATCTGGCCCGGTCGGCGGGGCCGGAGCCGGCGAAGGCGCAGGTGCAGGCGACGGGGTGCCCGCGTCCGGAGCGGCGGGGCCAAACAGCGAGACCGCGGGCCTGAGCGATTCCATCGCGGGTGCTGGCGATTCCGAGGCAGTCGGCACGACAGTCGGAGTGGCCGAGTCAATGGGCGTCAGCGGCGGGAGCGCGACCGGCCGCGTCAGCTCGGATGGCCCGGGATCGCTCGGGAACCGCGTCGCCGCGGCCAGCGGCGGCAAGGGCGCCGGCGGGATCGTCTCGGGTGCCGGCTCGGCGGTCGGATCGGGCGACGGCCCGCCGGGCTGGGGCCCTGCCGGCGAGGGCCCGTCGATCGTCGGCGGGGTTGGATCGACCGGGTCGGGTGGGGGTGTGGGTGTGGGCGACTCGACGGCGCTCAGCGACTCGAAATGCTGCCGCGTGATGGCCTGGGCCCGGCGGAGTTCCGCATCACGCAGCGGAGGCGCCGGGGGAATGCCCACGCCCGGCGCCGGCGGCTGGAACTCGGTCGAGCCGGACCTCGGTGCTGATCCATTCGTCGCCTCGGTGCTGTCGTCCGGGACCGATCCGCCGCTGGGTGTCGGACCTGTCGGAAGCGAGGTCGCCGTGACGCCCGGGCCCGAAGTGGACGAGGCCGGCGATGGGGCCGCGGTTGCGACCACGCTGCGATCCGGCCCGGCGGCGCTGGTGGACGAGGTCGGATAGGGGGCCGGCGATGGATTGAGCCGGGCAGGGGATCCGACGCCGACGGGTTCGAGCGTGCCGGCCGGCGCGAGGTTGGGAAGGTTGCCCACCGAGGACCGGAGGTTCGCCGATCGGGCGCATCCCACCGACATGGCCGCGCCGACCAGTCCCAACATGGCCAGGATGATTCGCCGGCTTGGCCGATCGTGCGGCATTCGGACGACCCTAACTTCTAGGCGGAGCCCGGGATTCCCTTCCCTTGCCCCGATTCACTGGACGCGCAGAGTGCCCGCGGGACGGACGAACGGGCCCCGCCGAGAGGAATGTGGCGTCGGTTTACCCCACGACCGCGATTTGGGCAAGCTCAACATTGGGACTTGGGCGGTTGGTTCCCGGCCACGGCCGAAGAATTGCTCCCGCGCCTAACCGCATCGCCGGCCTGGCGTGGATCGCTGACGGCATCGTCAGCAGCCTCCGTTGGGAGCCACCGATCGCGCGATCCAGCCCAGGGACGACGACGCGCCCAGCTACGAGCTCGCCCCCGCGATCGCGGCCCGCCCGAAGGTGTGGCGGGACGAAATCGGCGCCCTGCTAGCGAAGTACGACCGCTGACACCCCCGCTCGCCAGCAATGCCCGGCGGCCGGCTTGTTGCGCTCCGTCCGCGACATCATCGCGGTTGGGGATGGACAGGGCCCTCGGGCCGACCGGGGTCACACCGAAACGCAATCCGGTTCGGCCGGTTCAAGGGCTCGAATGACTTCGTCGGTGAGCAACGGGTGGCTCCGACGCTGATTGTGCAACTCCAGCACGCTGTTAATCGCTGCGACCTCTTCGGCTTCCCGCAGGAGCTTCTCCGGGATCATGCTGTTCTCCCAGAGCCAGGATGCCACCTCGCACCAGTACCACAGCGGTGCGTCGTCGGTGACGTGGCACGCGGGCGGCGGGAAGCTCCCCGGGCCACGGATTCCTCGCATGTACTGGTGGATCATCTGGCGACTCCGCCCGGTCTTGCGGGCGATCTCGGCCTGCGTCACCAACTGGCAGTCGTCCACCCGCAACACTGTCGCCCCGATCCCGGCCTTCTTCACGTCGCGGATCGCGCGCAGGATTGCCTCCTTCAGCGTCGGCGAGACGCGGGAGAACGTGAGATACAACCGGCCCGATCGCAGACTCGGCGTGGCGTCTTCACATCCCGCCTCGAAGAGCGCGTCGGCGATCTCCGGGGTCAGGTCAGTGACGCAGCCGAGGACCAGCACGAAATCATACTCAGGCTCGTACACGTCCCTGGATTCGCTCTCAATCACCATCACGCTCCTCCCTCTTCGTGTTCGTCCGGTGAGTGCGGGCAAAGATCCACATCCTGCCGCAGGTGACGAGCATGATTTTCGGGATTCCTCGGGGTCGAATAAATGGAGACAATGCATCCGTCGCGTGACCGACGCGGGCAGAAGAGGCGACCCCAGCAATGAGCATGCGGGCCGGATTTCTCGCACGTCCAGCCGAGTTGTTCCGCGTAGCGGATCGCCTCTTCAATGTGCTTGTTGGGATAGCGTTGCCTGCTCATGCCTCCCATCGTATCCGGGTGGCGACATGTGTCAAGCAGGCGGCGATGCGGGGAGGCGATAAAAGGAAGGGCGATTCGGGGAGGCAGCGATTTTCCCGGGCCATCAATACTCGCCGCATCCCCGTTTCGGTCCACATGCCCGTCGTGGCCTTGGCGGTAACGTCTTTTCCCCGTCAATGCAGAATCGCTCATTTGGTGGGGTTCCGTGCCTCCCGGGGACCCGGCTTGCACGGCCAATCCGCGGGTTGTATCATCACGTCGTTGCATCATGTGACATCGGCCGGACGAGGCGGTCCACACCTGGTTGCGGGGGCATCGATCATGACCCGATTCGAGTCAGCGGCGGGACGGGTGGCGGAACAATCCTCGGCCGGCCAGGTACACCGGCGGCGGGCAGTCGGCGGAGGGAGATCGGTCGCGGTCCAAAGTCCGATCCCGGTCCCGGTACTGGCGCCGGTGGTTCTATTCATCCTGGCCCTGGCTGGCCCGCCGGCGCTGCCAGCTCAGGCGGAGAACGGCTGGATCGGCACGCGGGTGGTCCAGAAATACCCTGGCTTCCAGCTCCGCATCGAGAATCAGGCCATCGACCCGAAGCTGATCCTGACCTACGTCGTGGAGCAGGCCAACGGCCCCTGGCTCTGGCTCAAGTCCGAGAGCGAGGGCATCAGCGGCTGGGCTGCGGCCGACCAGGTCGTCCCGGTGGAAGACGCCATCGCGTTCTTCACCGATTATATCCGTGCCAACCCGGGTGATGACTGGGGTTACCTGATGCGGAGCATCATCTGGTTGGAGAAAAAGGAGATCGACATCGCCCTGGGCGATCTCAACGAGGCCATCCGGCTCGATCCGACCGGAGCCTACTTGTGGCACGGCCGCGGCAACGCGTGGCAGGCCAAGAAGGAGTACGACCGGGCGGCCGCCGACTACGGCGAGGCGATTCGGCTTGATCCGAAGAATTCACTCGCCTACATGAGCCGCGGCCTCTCGTGGTGGGACAAGAAGGAATACGACCGGGCGGCCGCCGACTACGGCGATGCGATCCGGCTCGATCCGAAAAACGCTCATGCATACTATGGGCAAGCCATGACCTTGCTACTCGCCCGTCGAAAAGGTGCGGCGGACAGTGCGAGGGCGGGTTTGGAAGCGGGAGGGTGGCGGGGATATTGGCCGATCTACACGGTGATCGTAGGCCATCTCGCCGCGCTTCAGGCCGGGGACGGTGATCGGGCGAAGGCGCTTCTCGACTCCACCGCGGCCCGGTGCGATAGGGAGACCTGGCCGTACCCGATTGTCCGACACCTGCGCGGTGAGCTGGATGAGCCCGGCCTTTTGGCCGCGGCCACCGATGACGACAAGCGAACTGAGGCGCATAACTACGTCGGCATCGCCATGCTCCTCAAGGGCCGGAAGGAGGCGGCACGGAAGCACTTCGAGTGGGTTAAGAAGCACGGCGTCTCATCAAACTACTCCTACACCATCGCGATGGCCGAACTGGAGCGGTTGGAGGAGAAACCGCGGGCGGCGGGACGGCCCTGAGCACGAGACGCGATACGAGGACGGGGACGCAGCCCCCAGAAAGGGGGATGCGAATAAATTTAGAGGTGTGTATGCAGTGTTGGTTGCGTCCCCTTTTGCCCGCCCTCGAGCGGCCCAGCTCTTAGTTGCTCCCCCTTCGGGACTTTGGTAAATTGCGCAGATGCTGATTTACCTCGACATGTGCAGCATTCATCGTCCGCTCGACGATCGGACGCAGTTCCGGATCCAGGTCGAGAGTGAGGCCGTGCTGGCGATCATCGCGCTGTGCGAGTCGGGGCCGTGCAAGTTGGTTTCCTCGGAGGCCCTTGAGTACGAGGCCGGGCGGAGCCCGCGCTCGGATCGGAAGGCCTATGCACGCGACGTGCTGGTCCATGCGCGACGGTTCATCGAGCTCTCTCCCGAGATCGAAGAGCGAGCCCGCGCCTATCATGAGGGAGGGCTCAAGCCGCTCGATGCGCTCCACCTCTCATGCGCCGTTGAGGCTGGGGCCGACTACCTTTGCATTTGCGACGACCGGTTTCTCAAACGAGCCCAGTCGGTCCAGAGCGGTCCCCCAAAGGTCATCAACCCACTCGAACTCATCCGGGAGATCGGATCATGACCGTGAAGAACGAGCCGCTCGCCGAGGTCTCCCAGCGGGCGATCCAGATCCTTTGCCGTGAACTCGGGGCCGTCAACACGGTCCGATTCATCAACCAGTTCACGACCGGCCATGGCGATTACACGTCGGAACGAGACGATCTTTACGCCGGGGAGACCCTGGATCAGATCATCGCCGGCATCAAGCGAGCGAGACCCGCGCGGCCCAGGTCCGGCAACGACGTCGAGGCCGGGCCCTCCGCTTGAGGTTTCCCGAAGTCCGGGCGGGATTGGTGTCAGTCCTGCCTCCCGCGGCCGGTCGGGTCCGAGCACGTCCCCAGCCGGCTGGAGCGAATGTTCCGGCTGACGCGGCCGGAGGAGTCGGTCGAGGTCTTCCGCGACAGCCTGGCCTGGGATCGCCGTGGGCGGATCCGGGGTCAGCGCGGATCCCGGGTCCAAGCGGACTTCTCGGACATACTTTCAGTTCCGGGCGGCCGTACGGATTCGGTCGCGCGTTGCCTGATGAGCCGCTCTCGTCTCGCGATCGAGCTGTCGGGCCTCGTCCAGGCCGACGCGGGCGAACCGGACCAGATCCCCCGGTCGGACCTGGCCGAGGCGGTCGAGATCGGCCGAAATCACGTTTGCCACGTGCGGATACCCGCCCATCGTGCCGCATGCGACGCCCAGGACGATCAACGGCCCGCCGGCCGCCTGGATCGCGCCGGGGGCCACGGGCGCCGAGAGCCGGCCCGACGGGGCGTCGATTGTCAGCGATTCTCCCTCCAGCCGCAGGCCCATCCGGTCGCTGTGAGCGCCGATGCGATAGGCCCGCTCGAGCCAGGCCGGCGATGGCTCCGACCCGCGGTTGATCGCGGCGGCGTCGGGGCCGTCGATGATGCGCAGGGGCCTGGCCGTCGGATCGACCCAGCCGCGGTCGCGCGGGTGCCGGGTCGGGGTCGCGCCCGCCGCGGCGGGCAAAAGGTCGCCGGAGCGCACGCGTTCCTCCGACGACCGGCTGCCGAGGCGCACCGGCGTTTGCCAGCCCCCGGCGACCGCCAGGTAGGCTCGCGCCCCGCCGAGCGTCCGGCCCAGGACCAGGCGCTCGCCGCGCTCAAGTGCGAAGCTCAGCGGCGGCTCGAGCGTCCGCGGGGCGCTGTTCGGGCCGACGATCTTCGCCTCGATCGGTGCGCCGGCCATCGCCAGGGCGAGGTCCAGGCAGGCTTCATACCTTCCGCCGACGAGGGTCAGCTCGAGTACCGCGCAGTCCCAGTCGTTGCCGGCCAGGGCATTGGCCAGCGCGGCCGAGCCGCGGTCGAAGGCCCCGCCGGGCGGGACGCCGTACTCGCGATGGCCGGGCCGGCCGAGGTCCTGGACGGTGGTGCTCAGCCCGGCGTCGACGACCAGCAGGCCGGCGGCCGGTCGGTTCTCGCCGGTGTCCACTCAACCACCGCCTTCCTCATCCGCGGTGAAGCTCCGGACGGCGATCCGCATGTCGTCGAGTAGCCGGCGGACGGTTCGGGCGTTCTCGACGGCGCGGGGGTCGTCGCCGTGGATGCAGATCGTCGCCACGCGGCGGCGGGCGAGCAGCACGGCGAGCTGGGTCGTCATCTCGTCGGGGTCGTGCAGGAGGGCATCGGGCTCGCCGCGGGGGACGAGCGATCCATCCGGGCGGTAGCGGCGGTCGGCGAAGCCCTCGGCGACGTAGCGCACGCCGCGCCCGACCGCCCACGCGTTCAGCACCGAGCCGGGCAGACCCAACAGCGGCAGGCCCAGCTCGGCAGCCGCGTCGACCACGCCCCGCGCGATCGGGTTTTGCCGCTGGGCCTGGTTGTAGAGTGCCCCGTGGGGCTTGAGGAACCGGACCGCGACGCCCACCTCGGCCGCCAGGTCGACGAGGGAGCCCACCTGGTCGAGGATCAGGGTCGTGACCGCGTCGGCCGAGATCGCCTGCTCGCGACGGCCGAAGTGCTCGCGGTCGGGGTAGCCGGGATGAGCCCCGACCGCGACCCCCCGATCGCGGGCGAACTCGAGTGTCCGCCGGATGGTCCTGGGACCGCCCGCGTGGGCGCCGCAGCAGACGCTCGCCGAGCTGACCAGGCCGTCCAGCAACAGATCGTCGAAGGGGCAGCCTTCCCCGACATCGGCACTCAGGTCGATCGTCCGGCGCGGTGGATGGGAGTCATTCGTCGAATCGGAGACGTTCATGCAGGCGGGCCTCGTATTCCTCGGCATCAATCGGCCGGAACCGGATGCGGTCGCCGGCGCGGATCGGGAAGAACCCGACGACCGGGTCGGCGATGCAGAGCGGCGTCCGGCCCAGCAAATGCCAGCCGCCGGGCGAGGCGGCGGGATAGATCGCCGTCTGCCGGCCGGCGATCGCGACCGAGCCGGCCGGCACTCGCGGCCTCGGCGACGGGCGTCGCGGCAGCCCGGCCAGGGCCGTCGGCAGGTCGCCCGCGTAGGGGAAGCCCGGCAGGAAGCCGATCGCCAGCACATCGTACACGATGCCCGCGTGCAGGGCGATCACCGTGCCCACGTCGAGCCCGCGCTCCGCGGCGACGTGCTCCAGGTCGGCCCCGTCATACAGCGCCGGAATCACCAGGGTCTTCCTCGCGCCCGAATCGGCAGAGTCAGTCGCCGCGTGCGGATCGATCTCCAGCATCAGGGCGCGGAGGCGCTCCTCCAGCTCGGCCGGGTCGAGCCGATCGGGATCGGCGAAGATGGCGACGTTGTTATACGCGAGGACAACATCCGTCACGCCCGGCCAGTTTCGCCGTCGAACCTGTGTGGCCCAGGCGGCGGCCGGGGGCCGGGCGTCGAAGTACGCCAGGTAGGCCCGGTCGCCCAGCGGCTCGATCGCGGTCGGACCCGTGGGCGTGGGCGTGGGCATGGGCATACGCGGGCAACTCCGTTACGATGGATCAGGATGGATCGACTGGATCAGGACCCCGACGATTGGCCCGAGATCCCGATCCGCGCGACCCCGGCAATGAGGCGGACCCGGTCATGTCCCGACTCCTGCTGACCCTGTGCGTGCTGCTGACGACCGGCGTGGCGGCCCTCGGCAAGGCTGACGAGCCGTCGGCCGATCAGATCACGATGCGCGACGGCGCGGTGATCCGCGGTGCGGTCACCGGGTCGAGCGCCTCGCACGGCATGGTCGAGATCCTCGTCCGCCGCGGTTGGGCCGAGCGGCACGCGAAGGACCATCTGGACCACTGGGACCGCCTGGGCGATCCGGCCGCGCAGCGCGCGATCGAGCAGCGCCGGACGCGGCTGGAGGCCTGGAAGAAGGAGCGGCAGCAGGCGCCGGGCGTGGGAGCGGACGACCGGATCCTCCACTGGATCGACCGGGAGCTCGCGCGGCTGGCCGATCCCGCACGGGCCGCCCGGACGCCGCTCGTCGCGGTCCGGATTCCGCGGTCCGAGATCCGCGAGCTGCACCGCGGGCCGGCCGGTGCCGGTCGCCGCCTCATGCTGGCCTGGCAGGCCGGGATCGCCGAGCCTGAGCGCATGACGGCCGCCGAGCTGGCCGATGCCCTTCAGGCCCGCGGGTTCGCCGCGGACTCCGGCGCGACCGATCGGCCGGTCTCGCTGGAGCGCCTGCTGCCGCCGTCGGCTGAGTCCGACGCGGTGTGGCTCGGCCGCCGCGCCGCGACCGAGATCGCTGTGGATGACGGGCTCCGGTTCGTCCGCTACCAGGGCATGGTGATGCCTGAGGGTGCGGGCGGCATGCCTCTGGCGGGCGCCGGGATCGACCCCTCGATGGTCATGGGCGAGGTCAAGCGCCTGCTGGATCCCGAAGGCGCCGCCGCGCAGGCCGCGAATCGCCCGGATCCGGTCCTCGAGAAGCTCAGGACGGTCGCCGCGCGGGGCCGCAGAGGCGCGGTCGTCATGGCGCTGGCGTTCACGCCCGAGCTGGACGGCTCCACGATCAAGACCACATTCTGGGTCCGCGGCGCCGGCGGCCGATGGACGGTCTACGGCACGCGGTCCACCACGGTGCGCGCGGGCGACCTGCGCCCCGGCGCGGGGAACGACCTGGCGCAGGACCCGCAGGTCAAGACGGCCATCGGCCTCGTCGAGGCACTCGGCCTGGGTGCGATCCCCACCGGGTTCAAGCAGCAGGGCCTCCAGGTCGGCGCCGCCACGCAGAAGGCCCTCGGACTGGCCCGCGCCGCGTTTCAGCGCGACCTGGAAACCGTCATGCTGCCGGTCCTGCAGCCCGAGCCCGACATCGGCGCGAACCGGGTGAATGCCGATGCCGATGCTGGCGCCGGCGCCGGCGTCCGCGCCGCTCCCGGCGACAGGCCGGCTCCGGCCGACGCGCCCCGCCCGAGGACCCGGCGCTCGATGCTCGGCCCGAAGGACCGTTAGACCCGGATACTCTGCGGCCGGGTGGAAGACGAACGGCCCCAGCCGGTCCGGCGGCGGCACCACGGGCCTGCCACCCCGCGCGCCGATCGCCAGGTAGACGTCAGAAGCGCCCGAGTTCGCCAGGCGTTCCGGCGTCGCCTCTTCCAGCCCGATCGCCCGGCAGCCTGATGGCAGGTAGTACCGAGCTGTCTCGACCTCAACATTCGGACCGTCGCCCGAGGGCGCGACGATCACCAGCACCTCGACCCCCGGCGCCCGGGCCGCCAGGTTGGCCGCGAAGCCCCGCCAGTCAGCCTTGAGATCGGGCGCGTAGACCTTCGGCCCCAGCTCCAGCAGCGCCAGAATCGTGAGACCCGCCGCGAGCGGATAGCGCAAACCCGCGGGCGTCCGTACCAGTCCCCGCGCGACCAGCAGCAGGTAGGCCGGCGCCACGAAGACCGTGTACCGCTGCGGTCCGAAGATCGGCCGACCCAGCCGCGAGTAAACGAACAATGTCAGCGGAGGCACGATCAACCAGAGGAGCAGGAAAGCCGCCGTTCGTCGGGGCGAGGCGTTCGGGGTGAGAAGCGAGGGGGTCCTCTTCCAGATCCCCCAGCCGATCAGCAGAACCAGTACCCCCAGCACCCGCGAGTCCCCGCCGATGAACCCGATCGGCGTGCCCAGCAGCACCTTGATCGGCTGGATGCCGCTGAGGAACTCGGGCGGATGGTCGAGATACCGCACGATCCAGGGCGCCACCATCACCCCGGCCGCCACGTGCACGGCCAGCCATCGGCCGATCGTGCCGAAGCCGCTCCGCAACCCGGCCAGGCCCGCCAGCGCGAGCGTCGCCATCATGATCAGGCCGAGCGGGTGCGAGTAACCCAGCATCCCCAGGCCGATCGCGTAGAGAATCGCGCGCCGCCATGAGAACCGGTCACGTGGACGCAGCAGCAGTAGCAAGAGCCAGCAGGCCGATGTCGCCAGGACGAGCCAGGCATACATCCGCGCCTCGCGCGAGTAGACGATCAGGGCCGGGCTGAGCGCGGCCAGCCAGGCGGCCCACAGGCCCGTCGCCGCGTCGAACCCCGCCCGGCCGATGGCGAACACAAAGGCGACCGTCGCGACTCCGCAGAGCACGCTCAGCGCGCGGGCCGAGGTCTCGGACTGGCCGAAGACGCGAATCCAGCCCTCGAGCACAATCGGGTGCAACGGCGCCCGGGTCGCGTCGATCCGCCCGAGCCGCTCGATCAGCTCGGCCGGGTTCGCCGCCTGTGCCAGGCGCATGGTGACGGTCTCGTCGTACCAGAAGCTGAGCTGCCCGAGCCGGTAGCTTCGCAGTCCGACGGCGACCGCCAGGATGCCCGCCAGTCGCAGGATGATCCCGGCCCGGCCGTCGCGGAACCGATCGACGAGCCGGGTCGAGCCGGGAGAAGCTCCCGTCATCGCTGCCGCTCCGCCCGGTGAGGGCCGAGGTGGTCCAGGTAGTCGAGCAGGTCGGGCCGCAGGTCGCCGTGCGAGTCGTACCCCACGTGTCCCAGCGGTTGGACGAACCGGTGCCAGAGCGCATCGGACACCGGCTGGAACAGCAGGAACGCCCCCAGCGCGATCGCCAGCGGCCGGCCGCCGGCACGCGCCAGCGCGGCGCCCCCCTCGGCGACGAGCATCTGCACGGCCGGCACCAGGAAGATCAGCAGCCGGCCGTGGAACGGATACTGGTGCAGCGCCGAGGCCGCCAGCGTGAAGACCAGAGGGGCCGTTAGCAGGTACAGCCAGCCCGGCCGCCGCCAGCCGAGCGAAACGGCCCCGATGATCCATAGCAGCATCGCCACGATCGCCGTGGCGGCCATCTCGATCGGCATCCGCACATCCGATGGGCTGTCGAACATGTTGGCGATCGCCCAGAAGTCCGTTTTCAGCTCGGCGGCCGACCGCGGCGGGATCGGCAGGAAGGCGAAGTCCCACCAGTTCCAGATGAACGCGTCCTTGCTGAGGATCCGGTGCGAGACGACGTAGCATCCCGCGAAGCTGAGCAGCCAGGCGGCGCCCATCGCCGCCAGCACGAGCGTGCCCCGGATGTCGCGGCGGATCAGCGGCCCGGCGATCAGGTACGTCCCCACCGCCGCCAGGATCAAGGTCAGGGTGTACGAGAACCAGACCCCCACCATGCCCAGGATCGCCAGCGCAAGCAGCCCGCGCGGGTGGGATCGCTCGGGCGACGGCCCGGCGCGAAGCGTCAGCAGGATCGCCGCCAGCGCGATCGCCAGGTCGCTCGAGTACTGCTTGATCTCGGCCGAGTAGTAGATCAACCAGTCCGAAAGCGCAAGGAGCCCCATCGCCACCGGCACGGCGGCCGGCAGCAGCAGGCGGCGGGCGACCGCCCGGAAGAGGAACAGCGACGCGATTCCGCAGACCAGGGCGACCGTCCGCGCGGTCATCACGTCGTTGCCCGGCAGCCGCACGAGTATCCGCTCGAGCGTCAGGAAGCCCGGCGGCGCGAGCTGGAACTCCGAGAGGGTCGTGTGGAAGTCGAACACCGGCAGCCTCAGGTTATGCAGCAGCGACCGCTCGTCCATGTAGAGAGCCCGCCCCTCGGCGTAGCCCGAGACTCGCAGGACCACCCCGGCGGCCAGCGCGAGCCAGGTGATCGCCTCGGCGCTGATCCTCAGGCGCACCGGGGTCGTGAGCACGCCCCATCGGCCGCGCCAGCTCGTGCCGGCCTCGACCGCTGCTCCCGCTCTCGCTTCTGATTCCGCTCCCGCTCCCGCCATCGGTCCTCCTCGCGCGGCCCGCGCCGTCATCAGGATACACCAAACCGTCGGGCGCGTGCCCCGTCCTGACGCTCCCGGCCCCGCACCGGGACGCTGTTGAGCCGATCGGCCAATCCAGGTATGGTACAATGCCAGCCCACCGGACACGCCGGCCGACGGAGAGCGAACGAGGGCAGGGGCCTAACGCGGCGAGGCCGACGCGTCCGTCCGGGCGAATACCATGTCGAGGTGAAGGGGGCGGGGGAATGGGACTGTTCACGGGTAAGAAGGGGCTGATCCTGGGCGTCGCCAACGACTTCAGCATCGCCTGGTCGATCAGCAAGAAGCTTCTCGATGAGGGCGCGGAGCTGGGCTTCACCCACCTGCCCGGCGACAAGATGGAGCGCCGCGTCCGCAAGCTCGCCGACCCGATCGGCGCGAAGCTGATCACGCCGTGCGACGTCCAGAAGGACGAGGACGTCGCGCGGGTGTTCGCCCAGGCTCGGGAAACCTATGGCGCGCTCGACTTCGTGCTGCACTCGATCGCGTTCGCCCCGATCGACGACCTCAAGTGCCCGTTTGTGAACGCCAGCCGCGAGGGGTTCAAGACCGCGATGGACATCAGCGTGTACTCGCTGGCGATCGTCGCGCGGCACGCCGCCGACGTCATGCCCGAGGGCGGCTCGATCGTCACCCTCACCTATTTCGGCGGCGAGCGGGTCGTGCCCGGCTACAACATGATGGGCGTCTGCAAGGCGGCGCTCGACGCCGCGGTGAAGTACCTGGCCTTCGACCTCGGCCCCCGGAAGATCCGCGTCAACGGCCTCTCGGCCGGCCCGGTCAAGACGCTGGCCGCCTCGGCCGTCGGCGACGCCGACAAGCTCGCCGGTCTCTACGAGATGACCGCGCCCATGGATCGCAACATCACCCGCGAGGAGGTCGGCTCGGCCGGGATGTTTTTGCTCTCCGACCACGCTTCGGGGATCAGTGGCGAGATCATGCACGTCGACTGCGGCTACAACGTCATGGGCTCGCCCGGTCGCGCCATCGAGAAGGTCAAGAAGCTCATCCTGGAGAAGGTCCAGGCCGCCAACCCCGAGCTGGCCGCGACGCTCCAGAACGACGAAGAGCTGAAGCGCCTATGAGCGGCAGCCGGTCCGACGACCGCCCGGTCGGGTCCGAGACGCCGATCGCCGTCGGGATCGGCGTGATCCGCCGGGGCGACTCGTTCCTGGTCCGCCAGCGCCCCGAGGGGACGGTGTATGCCGGCTACTGGGAGTTTCCCGGCGGCAAGTGCGAACCCGGCGAAACCCCCGCCCAGGCCA
>JAKAUH010000320.1 GCA_021818605.1 Planctomycetota bacterium | reverse complement strand
GGCGAACTGGGCCGTGCAGTGGGGCCGGGCCGTGGGTGGGCTGCCGCTGAAGGAAAGGACATGGGCATCGACCGAGATCGACGCCCGCCGCAAGGCGGTCCGCGACGGCGGCGGCCTGGGGCGGGTGGTCGTTACGCGCGACTCAGGCGGCTTGTGGACCATCACCGACAGGGATTGGAACGGCGGCGCAGGCGCCACGGTGCGGTTCGAGGACACGGCGACGACCTCGTTCAGCGGACTGGTCTTGCTGGGCACCCGGAACTTCGACGAGCAGGTCTTCAACCGGGTGGTGCTGACGGCCGAGGGCCTCACGCCGAAGCCCACGACCGCAATTCCGGCGGCCCGGTTCCTCGACAGCATCGGGATCAACGCGACGTTCCCCGATCGCGGCCAGCCGCTGCCGAAGACCATCGAGATGATCCGGTACGGCGGGTTCCGCTGGGTTCGGGGCGGCATCGAGGGGCTCAGCGAGAGCGGTCCGACGACGTTGCGGACGTATCTCGACCTGCACCGGGCCACGGGCGTCCGGTTCAGTTGGGGACTGGTCAGCGGCGGCACCGACGTCGACCGGCTGCTCACGACGGCGCGCCAGATCGAGGCCGCGGGCGCCTTGCTGGCCTTTGAGGGGAACAACGAGCCGAACAACTGGGGCGTCACCTACAAGGGCGAGGCGGGCGGCGGACGCGCTCCGTCGTGGATGGCGGTCGCGAAGCTTCAGCGCGACCTGTACCGCGCCGTGAAGGCCGACCCGATCCTGAAAAAGTACCCGGTCTGGTCGATCAGCGAGGGGGGCGCCGAGCGCGACAATGTCGGCCTCCAGTTCCTGACGATCCCCGCCGGCGCCGGGACGTTGCTCCCCGAGGGAACAAGGTTCGCCGATTTCGCCAACGTGCATAACTACATCTATCACCCGAACTCGGCCGGGCTGGCGGACAACAAGTCGTGGAACGCCGCCGATCCGACGTCGGCCTGCAAGGTGGATGGCCTGTACGGGAACTACGGCGTGACCTGGGCCGGGCACCATCGCGGCTATTCCGAGGCCGAGCTGCTCACCTTGCCGCGGGTGACGACCGAGACCGGCTGCACCATCGACGGGCCAATTACCGAGGAGATCCAGGCGCTGAACCTGTTGAGCCTGTATCTCGACCAGTTCAAGCGCGGCTGGAGCCATACGGCCGTTTATCTTTTGCGTGACCGGACGGATGAGGGGGGCAATCAGAGCTTCGGGTTCTTCCGGGCCGATTACACACCGCGCAAGGCGGCGGTGTACCTGCACAATCTCACGACGATCCTGGCCGACCGCGGAACTCTCGCCGGTCCCGGCCGATTGAGCTACGTGATCCCGGAACAGCCGCCGACGGTGCACGAGCTGCTGCTCCAGAAGAGCGCCGGCACGTTTTACCTCGTGATCTGGGGCGAGCGGCTGAAGGGCACGGACGAGGTTACCGTCCGGCTGGGCGAGGCGTATCCGACCGTCACGATTTACGACCCGACGATGGGCACGAAGCCGATCCGGACGCAACGGGACGTCAGATCGCTGAGGCTGACGATCGGCGATCATCCGCTCGTCCTGGCGATCGGTCGGAAGTAGGCGACCAAAGAACCTGGAACGAACCGGGGGGTCGCGAGGGCCCCGGAATGGCGAGAAACCGGGGGGCCGAAGGGAGTCAACCCGGTGCATCGGCCCGGGGGTAACCGTTCCGACGTTGATGGTGGCTCGTGTTCAGAGAATGCCGGATGTCTGACTTATGACCTGATTGCTCCGATCGATGACACCGAAGCGGGCAACGCTGCTGGCTCCGGCCCGACTCCGCCCTGTCCGTTGGAGGAGCCGGTTCCGTCCGTCGATCCGCAGGGACTGCCCCGGGGCGAGACCGTCAGCGCCGGCCCGGCGGGAGATACGCCTGCCTGGACCGCCCACGCGTCAAACTAATCGGACGATGTTGCTCTTTTACCCTTGCCGAATTATAGAAGCGGCTGCCAGAGAGAGATCAACTAAAGAAGGCCAAGCAGTCGTCTCTTCTCCTCCCATTCTGCCTGCTCTCGCTTGTTTTCTGAGGAAAGTGGTTGGCCACTTCGAAGGGCCTCGACTTCGAGCCGTGAGAGCCGCATCGAATCCAGGTTGTAGTCCAGGAACGCCTGTGCGGCGATCGGCACGATCGGTTGGACCAGCGAGAACATCGCGTTCGCATAATCGCGAATCTCTCTCTGAGCGTGCGGGTCCATGCGTAACGAAAGAAAATGAAAGAGGTTATGGAGATCGATCTTCCAGTACCATTCCGTGTAGACGTTTAACGGAAGGCCGATCCGAGCGAGTTCTCTGGCGACACCCTTATCGAGCATGGCCTGATAATCGGAGTAGTGGGATTCCACGACGTCTAAGTACCGGTAGAACTCATCAGCAGTCATGGAGTCGACCTGCTGATCGCCGCCCTGTCGATTGGTCTTGCTCTGCTGACGGAGGCTCTCCAGCGATGGACGGTAGAAGCGGTCCTTAACTACCGAATAACGCGCAGAATACTCGTTGACGTTCGCTGTCCGATGGCGTATCCACTGCCGAGCCACAAAGATGGGCATGACGTGATGAAACTTGAATTCAACCATCTCAAACGGCGTCGTGTGGCGGTGCCGAGCGAGATACCTCACCAGCCCGACATCCTCGTTGACCTGTTTCGTCCCATGGCCGTAGGAGACGCGCGCCGCCTGGACAATGGCGAAATCTGCGGACTTGCCAACCGGTGCGAACCTGGGCATCACATCCAGTAGCGCCACTAGCCCATGATCATGGATCTTGATCTCCCAACGGCCCGCCCCCTCCATGACATCGTAGACTTCACCCTCAGGAGGAGTTTTCTCGACTCGATGCTCCGGATTCGGTGACGGCTCCATCAGGCGTCCTCACTGGGATAAGGGCTGGATCTGACCGGAGGGGACGCCTCGCCGGACACAGCTGGGGCCCGCGCGCTCCATGTGTCCAGAAGATCACGTCTGAGGTTACGAGGCAACTTAATTCCGCCGACTGATAAGATTCTACTCCGAAGGGATCTAAAACTTAAAGGGAGTATAGA
>JAKAUH010000379.1 GCA_021818605.1 Planctomycetota bacterium | reverse complement strand
GGTGCCGCCGCGAGTCCTGGTTGAAAAACCGGCGATCACTCGCGGCGTGGGCAAGGCTTCCTCGCCGGGTTGCGGGCGGGCGACCCGATTTGAGACCACCGGCTCTCGAATCGCGCCGCGTCAGCCCGAGGTCGGCGCCGCCGGGACGGATTCGCGGTGGCGGAGGCTGGCGACGTCCAGGATGAGCCCGCGCAGGGCGAATGGGACGTAATTCACCAGCGCGATGCCGGTGTAGGTCACCGGGACGTACCGGAACCCGCGACGGATCATCCAGAAAGCAATCCGCGCGGCCGTGCGGCCGCTCATCAGGCCGGGGCCCATCACCGAGCGAAAGGCCGAGGGCACGATGTGCCGGTAGAGGACGACGCGGTCCTGCAACAGCCGTGTGGCCGCGCGCGCATACGCCCGCTTCGACCGGGCGTAGGATCGCAGGTCGTCGATCCCGAAGGCGGGGTGGCACTCGATCTCCGAGCCGACCGCCCAGACCTCGGCCGGCACCTGGCGGCGCCGGGTGTGCTCCTTGAACCGGTCGATCAGGGCCAGGAACGAATGGCAGTTCGCCTCCATCGCATGGGCGCCCTTGGCCCCGTGCGCCAGAACGAGGATGTCGGCCCGCGCGAGACTTCCATCGGCCGGCGAATAATCATCGTAGGTGAAATCGACACCGAACTTCAGCGGCAGCACGATCGCGCCGGCGCCCTCCAGCAGCTCCTTCATCGCCGAGCCGAACGAGCCCGAGGCGCCCGTCAGCGCGACCCGACGGCCGCGGATCTGGCAGGCCGTGCCCATCAGCCGGTCGAAGAGGGTCGTGTACGAGCCGAGGTAGCTGTCGGGATAGACGTGGTGCAGCGCGTGATACGGCGGAGTCACCAGGAGCGTGCCGCGGGCGACCGAGACGCGATCGGACGGCAGGTGGTAGAGGTCCTTGCCGCGCAGGAAGAGCACGCCGATGAACAGCATCGTGAACCCGGCCATCACCAGGCCGACGGCCCGCGGGTCCATGATGAAGAACGCCAGCGAGCAGACCGACATCTGCGTGAGGAACTCGGGGATCACGTGATGGCGCAGGTTGGCGGCGATCGCCTGGTCGTGGTAGCGGAGCCGCCGGTCGAAGAAGACGTGATGTGCCAGGTGGGGCCGCGCCAGCCGCCGCAGCCAGGCCCGGCGCGACTTGAGGCAGGCGTGGAGCGTGTAGTGGATCGAGTCAAATACGAAGGTCGCGAGGACGAACAGCACCAGCGTTTGCAGCAGCACGCTCGCGAGCGTCACCCACGAGTCGACCGACCAGGCGGGCATTTCACGGTTCCTCGCGGTTTGAGCACATCCGAAGCGGGGTGGGGATCATTCATCGCCGCGCGTGAGCGGCGTCGTCGAGCTCCCACGTCGTCACGACCGGTCGGCCAGTGTCCGTCCCGTTCCGTCCGCCGCCTCGCGAACGTTCCAGTACGTCTGCGCTTTACCCGAACGCGGACCTCGACCCAAGCCCAGTTCGCGCATTTGATCCACGAAATCGCACAAGGAGCGACTCTCTTGCAGACTCCGCAGTACGCCCGCTTCTAAGGGCTGTGGCAGGCCAGACTTTCCACCCCGACGCTCAAGCCCTGTTAGGGTGGAACGCCTGCACTACTTTTGTCTGTGTGTGATATCGGGATTCTTCTTGATTTGGACCCGGAATGAGTGGAGGATAGGGGACTTGAACCCCTGACCTCTTGCATGCCATGCAAGCGCTCTCCCAGCTGAGCTAATCCCCCGACGTTTTCCCTGGAGTCCCGGGTTGCGATCCCCAGAATGAGGGGGCTCGCCGTCCAGGCCACCAGGCTCATTCGATGATATCGACCCCCGCCCGACAGTGCAATGCCTGGAATTCCGACTTTTTCGCTGTGGGTGAGCGGGCGATGGGGTGCGAAATATCGGGCGAGTCATTTGCACGCGGAGGTTTTATCGGGCAGGATTGCTTCGGCGATTGCAGGCTGGGGGGTGGGTCGCGGAGGAATTCGCCCCGCCTGGATTCCCTGGAGGCTTGATCCGATCATGGCGAACATTCTGGGCGTCAGCGGCAGTTTGCGTTCGGATTCGTTGAGCCGCAGGGCTCTTTTGATGGGGCTGGAGTTCGCACGGGTACGAGGGGCCGAGATCCGCCTGCTCGACCTGGCGGACGTTGCGCTGCCGATGTTCCGGCCCGACGATCGGCCTTCCCAGGTCGTCCAGTCCGTGGCCGCCGAGGTCGCCTGGGCCGACGCCTTTTTGCTGGCGAGTCCCGAGTATCACGGGGCGATGTCAGGGGCCATCAAGAACTTCCTCGACTTCCACTGGGACGAGCTGGCCGGCAAGGTCTTCGGCTGCCTGTGTGCCTCCCACGGCGAGGGCCAGGGCGCGATGGACCAGATGCACATCGCGATCCGGCAGTGCCACGGCTGGAGCCTCCCTTACGGGGTCTCAGTCCGCGACGACGATTTCGACCGGACCGGGTCGCTCAAGAATCCTCGCGTGGCTGCGCGACTGGAGATGCTCGGCCGGGATGTCAACGTCTACGGCGCGCTCATTCGCTCCCAGTTCCAGGTGGATCTGAGGGACGGCCGGCCCGACACCTTCGCCTCCCGATACGGGCCGGCCGCCACGAGGATCGACCTGGCCGTCCCGGCTCAGCGACTCCCGCCGCCCCGCCAGGCGCTGCGCAATTCGTAGACGGCCAGCGCGTCCAGGTCGATCGGCGCCCCGGCGATGCGGATCTCGACGCGCTGGTCGCTCGGGTCCAGGTTGATCGGGAACGGGACATACGTCAGCCCATCGGAGGCGAACACCTCGAGCGCCGTCCGGTCGGCGTAGACGATCATCCGCTGCTTGCCGCGCACCACGGGAGCCGGCGCGGTGACGCCGCCCACGCGGACCTCGCTCCGCGCCGCGTCGTAGGTGACATCGACGCCACGGACCTTCAGCGTCAGCAAGCTTGAGGCGCCCGGCGAGAACGCCGCGCGGATCTCCAGCAGCTCGCCGGCGGCACCGGCGGCCGGGTCATCGCCAGCCTTGAGCTTCCCGGATGCCTTCGCGATCGTACGGGCCCGCAGGGCGTCCA
>JAKAUH010000205.1 GCA_021818605.1 Planctomycetota bacterium | reverse complement strand
ACGGCATGAGGCCCGGTCACCTTCGCGCCGGCGATCGCGGTCTCGAGGCCCCACGACTGCGAATAGGCTCCCACCGGCAGGGCCGAGTCACAGAGCTGGGCCAGCCGCAAAAGCATCGCGATCGAGGGCTCGAGGGCCGATGACACGTTCAAAACAGGAAGTACCTCTGGGACAACGGAAGCACCCTGGCCGCATCCACGGGGAGCAGCTCGCCGTCCAGCCGGACGCGAAACGTCTCGGGATTAATCTCGATCTTCCCGAGCCGGTCATTGAGCTTCATGTCCTTCTTGCCGATCTTGCGGCAGTTCTTGACGGGAAGCACCGTGCTCGTCAGGCCATACCTGTCAACGATCTTCTTGTCGAGGCTCACCTGCGAGACGAACGTGAGCCGGGACTTGGGCAGAGCGCCACCGTACGCGGCGAACTGATTGCGAGGCCAGACCGGCTCGGGTGTCGGGATGCTGGCGTTCGGGTCACCCATCTGCTGCATGGCGATCATGCCGCACTTGAAAACCGTCTCGGGCTTGACGCCGAAGAACGCCGGCCGCCAGACGACCAGATCGGCATACTTACCAATCTCGATCGAGCCCACATAGGAGTCGATCCCGTGCGTGATCGCCTGGTTGATGCAGAGCTTGGCAATGTAGCGCTTGGCGCGGAGGTTGTCGGCCTTCTGGCCCGGGATGCCCCACTTTGCCGGGATCTCCCCGTAGGTCACCTTCATCTGGTGCGCGGTCTGCCAGCATCGGATGATCGACTCGCCGATCCGGCCCATGGCCTGACTGTCGGACGTATACATCGACAGCAGCCCGTAGTCGTGGAGGATGCTTTCCGCCGCCATGGTCTCGCCGCGGATACGGCTATCGGCGAACGCGACGTCCTCGGGATCGCTGGCATTGAGATGGTGCGTGACGATCACCATCGGAATGCCCTCGTCGATCGAGTTCGTCGTGTAGGGGCGGCTGGGCGCGTTGGTGCTCGATGGCAGGACGTTGGGCTCGGACGCGATCACCATGATGTCAGGCGCGTGACCGCCGCCGGCGCCCTCGGTGTGATAGGTATGGATCGTCCGGCCGGCGATGGCCTTGATCGACTCCTTGACGAACCCCGATTCGTTCATCGTGTCGGTGTGAAGGGTGATTTGCACGTCGAGGTCGTCCGCGACCCGCAAGGCTGCATCAATCGCGGCCGGGGTCGCGCCGAAGTCCTCGTGCACCTTCAGTCCCAGCGCGCCAGCCTCGATCTGCTCGACGAGCGGCCCGCGCTGACTGGCGTTCCCCTTGCCGGTGTAGCCCAGGTTGATCGGCAGTCCGTCGGATGCCTGAAGCATCCGCATGATGTTCCAGGGCCCTGGTGTCGCGGTCACGGCATCGGTCCCGGTATTCGGTCCCGTACCCCCTCCGATCAGGGTCGTGAATCCCGCGTTCAGGGCCGTGAAGATCAGGTCGGCGCAGATGAAGTGAATGTGCGAGTCGATCGCGCCCGGGGTGACGATCATCCCCTCGGCCGAGTAGACCTCGGTGCCCGCACCGATCACCAGATTGGGATCGACGTCCGGCTGGATGAATGGGTTGCCGCTCTTGCCGATGCCGACGATCTTGCCGTCGCGAATGCCGATGTCGGCCTTGACAATCCCCCACCAATCCACGATCACCGCGTTGGTGATGACCAGATCGAGCGCCTTGAACTTGAAGTCGCGGTCGGCGAAACCGCAGATCGACATTCCCTCCCGCAACGACTTGCCGGTGCCGAAGATGGTCTCCTCACCGTAGACCGCGAAGTCCTTCTCGATCTCGACGAACAGCTCCATGTCCGCCAGCCGAATGCGGTCGCCGACGGTCGGGCCGCACTTGTTGGAATACGAGCGGCGGGCCAGCTTCACGCTCATGACTTGGCAACCTCCTGCCCAGGATTGTAAGCCTGGCGCATCCGGGCCATGGCACGCTCGCGGACCTGGGGCTCGTCGAGCTTGCCGTTGACGTACCCACGGAACCCGTAAACCTCGCGCGTACCCCGGTACGGAATCAACCGCACCGTCTGGTGCTGCCCAGGCTCGAAGCGGACCGTTGTCCCGGCCGGAATGTCAAGCCGCCGACCGTATGCCGCCTCACGGTCGAACTGGAGCTCGGGGTTCACCTCGAAGAAGTGATAATGGTGGCCGATCTGGATCGGCCGATCTCCGGTATTCGTCACGCGAAGGGAGACCGCCTCGAGGTTCGCGTTGATATCGAGGTCTCCCTGGGCAAACACGATCTCTCCAGGAATCATCGCGAAAGGCCCTCCTGAGCAGGGGTCGAGGCCGCGGATCGGAAGATCCCGCTCGTACGGGAAGCCGCGTCAGGTCCGGCACCCGGTATTCCCGTTCATGTCGTTGGAGGAACGCCACAGCCACTTTGACCGGCACGTGCCTGGACCAGGACCAGGGCCGGATTCTCCCCCTACCGTCCAGTCAACGAATGGGGTTCGGGACCGTCACCAGTTTCGTGCCGTTGGGGAATGTACCTTCCACCTGAAGGATTGGTAGCATCTCCGGCACCCCCTCCATCACGTCATCCCGGGTGAGGATGAGCGCGCCCTCGTACTGAAGCTCCGCAACGTTTTTGCCCTCGCGAATCCCTTCGAGGATGTGCACCGAGAGGAGAGCCACCGCCTCGGGATAATTGAGCTTGAGGCCCCGCGAGCGGCGATCCCTGGCGACCAGGCCCGCCACGTAGATGAGCAGCTTGTCCCGTTCGTACTCAGTCAGATGCATGACCGCGACCTCCCTAGCTGACACCTCAACCGATCACTTTGTGGCGGGAAGTATGCGTTCTGGCTCGCTTGCGGCGGATCTGGATGCAATTGATCGAAACCGACCGAAGCATCATATCCCTGGGAAGAGAGGCAAGCAAGAAAAAAACCGGGTCCGCTGGGCTTTTCCGTCAGCCTGGTCTGACCCCGTCAGCCGACGACCCCGTCAGCCGATGGTCTGACCCCGTCAGCCGAGTGAAGTCTGTACAGGAGTTCGGATCTAATTCAGCGCCATTCGGGTCTGACCCGAATGGCGCTGAAATAAGCGCAAGTCCCGACTAGCCAT
>JAKAUH010000740.1 GCA_021818605.1 Planctomycetota bacterium | reverse complement strand
ATTTCGACGCCGCCTGGAGGCAATCGCCGAATACGGCGAGCGGATCGGAGCGATCACGGTCCTGGTCGTCCCACCGGGCAACGATACGGGCTTCGACCCCAACCGCTCGTTCCTGCCGGCCGGGACTCCGCGTGCCGAGCGCGAGGCGTTCGCACGCGACTTCCTGGCAACACGCCGGATCGAGGACTCGGAACCAGCAAGGGCCGTCGAGCTCTATCGGACGCTCCTGGACCGGCAGCCTGGCTTCGCCGAGACGCATTATCGCCTGGCCCTCCTCCTGGATCGTGCCGGCCAATGGGACGAGGCCTATCGTCACTTTGTCGCCGCGAGGGACCTCGACGGCCTGCCGATGCGCTGTCTCAGCGCGTTGCAGCAGATGTACCGTGACGTGGCCGCGGGGCATCCGTCGAGTCTGCTCGTCGACGGCCAGGCCCTGTTCCATGAGGTCGGGTATCACGGACTGCTGGACGACCACCTGTTCCACGACGGAATGCACCCGTCGCTCCTCGGCCACATCACGCTGGCGCAGGGGATTCTGGAGGCGCTGCATCAGCGGCGGGCGTTCGGCTGGCCCGGGGACGGACCCGCTCCGGCGATCGACCCGGCCGAGTGCGCCGCCCACTTCGGCCTGAAGCCAAAGGACTGGAAGCCCCTCAGCGAGCGGGGTTACATGTTCTACTACGGGACCACCGGATTGCGCTACGACCCGTCGCATCGGATTGCGAAGCAATCGGCCTTCAAGACCGCCGCGCAGCGGATCGCGGCTGGCGATCCACCGGAGGCGGTCGGGCTGGCGAACATCGGGATCCCGCCGGGACAGCCTCGTCGGCGGGATTCCCATGTCCGTGCCCATGTCCACGCCCAGGCTCGTCCTCGCTCAGGATTGGCTACCTGGAAGACCACACCGAAAGAGGGAGCCTGGAGTCGCGCTCGCTGAGGTGTCCCGGTCGCGGCAACACAGTCGAGGGACGGGTTCATCGCAACGGGGGGAAGCGAGAACGATGGACCTGACACCGGCCATGGACCCCCATGCTCTCCCTCCCGCCGCGGTCGATTCCGAAGTCCATCGGAAGGTCGTCTTCGCCTCCGCCCACTCGCTCGTTGATTTCTCCAACGGCGCCTCGGTCGCCACGCTCGACGTGCTCCGGGGGCTCGCCGCCAGCGGTTTCGAATGCGGGGCGTTCACCACTTCCCGGCTGGACCTCGCGGGTGCGGTCCCGTTCGAGGAGGCCCTGGCGAGGTGGAGCGGGACGCAGGTGTCTCGCACCGGGACGGACGGCCCGGAAGAGGTTCGCGTCTTCCGGACGCAGCGCGGGCCGGTCCCGATCACCATCGTCCGGCTCGAGCCCGGCCGGAACGACGGCCCGCGGCCCGAGGAGGTCTCCGCCGTCCTGGCACTCTTCCGCGCCTACCTCGAAGCCGAGCGGCCCGATGTGATGCTCACGTACGGCGGCGACCCGATCAGCCAGGGCATGATCGCGCTGGCCCGAAGCCGCGGAGTCGCCGTCGTGTTCGCCATCCACAACTTCGCCTATACCGATCGCGGGCCGTTCCGGCATGTCGATCAATGCATCCTGCCTTCCGAGTTCGCGATGCGGTATTACCGCGACGTGATCGGCCTGCCCTGCCGGGTGCTGCCCAACCCGGTCGACTGGGATCGAGTGCGGGTCGAGGGGGACGAGCGTCGGTTCGTGACCTTCGTCAACCCGGTGCCCGAGAAAGGGGTCTTTCCGTTCGTCCCGATCGCGCAGGAACTGGGGCGGCGCCGGCCCGATATCCCGCTGCTCGTGGTCGAGGGGCGCGGGACCCGCGCGGCCCTGGCCGCCTGCGGGCTGGGCCGGGATTCCGAGGTCAACGTCCAGATCATGGCCAACACCGCCGATCCTCGCCGGTTCTGGAGGATGACCCGGGTCCTCGTCGTGCCATCGCTGTGGTGGGAGAGCCAGTGCCTGGTGGCCGTCGAGGCGATGATCAACGGGATTCCGGTGGTCGCGTCCGACCGCGGCGGCATCCCGGAGACGCTCGGCGGCGCCGGGATCGTCCTGCCTCTACCCGATCGGATCACCCAGGCGACCCGCGAGCTGCCCACGGCCGAGGAGATGGAGCCCTGGGTTGAGGCCATCCTCCGCCTGTGGGACGATCGAGCCTGGTACGACGAGCAGAGCGAGCGGGCGCGGAACGAGGCCCTGCGCTGGCATCCCGACCGATTGCGGCCGCTTTACGCCGAGTTCTTCCGAGGGGTGTGACGATAGAGAGCGCGGCCCGCCGTTCAACTCGTCCGCGAGCGGGCCGCGGAGAATCGCGATTGGCGTGGATCGCGAAGGCGCCCGAGCCGGAGAAACGACGGTCAGGTGGAATTGGTTTACCACAGGTCCATCCCCATGAGCCCCAGCACCAAGACCGGATTGGCATCGATCATCGTCCCCTGCTGCAACCAGCGGGAGTTCACCCAGCTCTGCCTGAGGGCGCTGTATCGACACACCCGGCGCCCCTGGGAGCTGATCGTCATCGACAACGGCTCGACGGATGACACGGCGGGCTACCTGGCCGGCGTCCGGGACGTGTCCCCCGTGCCGGTCACAGTGATCACCAACCCCGAGAACCGCGGGTTCCCGGCCGCCATCAACCAGGGGCTGCGGGCCGCGCGGGGCGAATTCCTCGTCCTGCTCAATAACGACGCGGTCGTGACCGACGCCTGGCTCGACCAGCTCATTGCCCTGGGGTCCGCGCCGATTGACCTCGCCGCGGGCAAGGGGCTGCCCGCCTCGGGGACGGCGCAGGCGGACCGGCGGGATGAAGACGCGGATCCGGGCGGGTCCGGGATCGGCCTGGTGGGGCCGATGTCGAATTACGCGCCGCCGCCGCAGGCGGTGACCGACGTCCCGTATCGCGACCTGGAGGCGATGGAGGTGTTCGCCCGCCGCTGGCGCGACGACCACCGCGGCCGGTGGATTCGGGCCTCGAAGCTTTCGGGCTTCTGCCTGCTGATGAAGCGGGCCGTGTATGAGGCCGTCGGCGGGCTGGACGAGGAGTTCGGCCTGGGGATGTTCGACGACGATGACCTGGCGGTGCGGAGAT
>JAKAUH010000548.1 GCA_021818605.1 Planctomycetota bacterium | reverse complement strand
TCTTCTTCTCATCTGCCTGCGTCCTGGCAAGTCGCGGGGTGCCGTCGGCCATTCGCACGCGATCGGCGGAGGGGCCAGGCACGGCCGCGCCGGGCGCGGGCCGAACATCTGGATCGACGGGCTGGAGGTCAACGACCGCAACGCTTCCGAGGTCCGGCGCCGGGTGGGACTGGTGTTCCAGGACCCGGACGATCAGCTTTTTTGCAACAGCGTGATCGAGGACGTGGCATTCGGGCCGCTCAACCTGGGGATGTCGAAGCTCGAGGCGCGCCGGCTCGCCGAGGAGTGCCTGGCGCGCGTTGACCTGGCGGCCGAGGCGGCACGGCCGCCGCATCACCTGAGCTTCGGCGAGCGGAAGCGCGTCTGCCTGGCGGGCGTGCTGGCCTGCCGGCCGTCGGTGCTGGTCCTGGACGAGCCCACGGCGAACCTCGACCCGCGCGGCCGGAGGCGGTTCATCGGGCTGGTCCAGGGCCTCGGCTGCACGATGCTGATCGCCACGCACGACCTCGAGATGGTGCTGGAGGTCTGCGAGCGCGTCATCCTGCTCGACGGCGGCCGCGTCGTCGCCGACGGCCCGACCCGCGAGGTCTTCGCCGACGCCGAGCGGCTCGAGCGGCATGGGCTCGAGCAGCCGCTGAGCCTGCGGATCCGCTGACGCCGTCGCGCCGATGCGATCACCTCCTCGTCCGGGTTGATGAACGGACGCCTGCAAATCTGTGTTCTAGACTGGCGATGGACGACACCTTCCCGAGAGGCACCGATGCAGGTCCAGCACCAGGCGAATTCCGTCATGGCGGCCGTTAGCGAACTCACCGCGCACGTCGAGGAGGTCGACGACCGAGACCGTGACAACACCAATCACAACAACCACGACCGCGAACCGGGCAGCGAACATGTCGCGATTCGGCGGCTGATCCGCCGCTTGCGGATCTCCGAGCCGCCCACGCGCTTCCGCGAGCTGGCGGCGAACGTGCTCCGCGCGTCGCTTGGGGCCCAGGCCGTGGTCTGGATTCCCCGGGATCAAGGCGAGCCGCCCATCATCGCGGGACGCGTCGAGGGGGTGGATTGGATCGACTACCGCGAGCTGGCGACCGCCGGAGCGCGGGACGCGGCGGGTAGCGTTGCGCCCGTGCCGATGCCGACGGTCAAGGAATATGCTCGGGCCTCCGCCGGCCATGCCGGTTGGGTCGTTGCGGTCAACCCGCCGGGTGGCCGCGCGTTCCTGCCGGCCGAGGTCGAGCGGATCCACTACGTTGCCTCGCTGATCGGAACCCAGCTCGCGAACTCGGGGATCTATGCCGAGCTCAAGGGCCTGCTGTTCGGCGTGATCCGGGCGCTCACCGCCGCGATCGACGCCAAGGACCCGTATACCTCGGGCCACTCCGAGCGCGTCGCGCGGATTGCGGTCCGGCTGGCCGAGGAGCTGGAGTTGCCCGCACCACAGCATGCGGACCTGTACGTCGCCGGGCTCTTGCACGACGTTGGCAAGATCGGCGTCGACGACGAGGTGCTGAACAAGCAGAGCCCGCTGTCCGCGGACGAGTACCAGAAGATCCAGGCGCACGTCGAGATCGGCGTGCGGATCCTCCGCGACCTGAAGAA
This sequence comes from Planctomycetota bacterium, assembly GCA_021818605.1. Taxonomy (GTDB): domain Bacteria; phylum Planctomycetota; class Planctomycetia; order Isosphaerales; family Isosphaeraceae; genus JAKAUH01. The sequence continues at coordinate 14,400 of JAKAUH010000548.1, read as the reverse complement.
GCTCAATCATATTCTGCCGGGCGTGCGGCACCATCACGAGAGCTACGACGGCACCGGATATCCCGACCGCCTCTCGGGCGACGCGATCCCCGTCGAGGCGCGGATTCTCGCGGTGGCCGACTCGTTCGACGCGATGTCGAGCAACCGGCCGTATCGCCGGCGGCTCGGTCTGAACCAGATCGACCAGATCTTCCACGAGGGCCGCGGCCGGCAGTGGGACCCGCGGATCGTGGATGCCCTCTTCGCCTGCCGCGCCGACGTCGAGGCGATCCGCCAGAAGGGCCTGGGCGAGAGCCTCATCGGCGCGGTTGACGCGGCGCTGGGACGAGGGTGAGCCTCGCACGAGCGGCTGGCTCACCCCCAGACCTGCGTGATGCGTGGCGCGATCACTTGAGGTTGCTGTAATCGGTCGGCTCGAGGAAGACCGAGTCGACCTTCTTCACCAGCGCGCCGTCCTTGCGGCTCTCCTTGAACACCCGCTGCCACTCGGGGTCCTTGCCGAACTCGGACCAGGTCTGCTTCGCCGCCTCGCGGCTGGGGAAGGCGAGCATGTAGACCAGCGTGCTCCCCTTGCCGTCCTTCTCGTCGGTCGGCGTCCAGAAGCCGATCAGCTCGGCACCGTGCTTCTTGAGCAACTCGCAGGTATGATCGCGGAATCGCCTGTTCAGATCATCGAGCTTACCCTCGTTGGTGTGATAGGTCCGCAGCTCGAAGACGCGATGGTCGGCGGCGGCTGGCAGGCTGCCGGCGCCGGCCTCGGGCTTCGGCGATTTCGCATCATTGCTGGCGGACACAGATCCGTCCTCGAAGCGGGCCACGACCAGCACGGCCAGCGCGATCAGAGAGGTTGTCAGGATGCGTTTCATCGGGTGAGCGGCTCCTTGTGGGACACGTGTGGGTTGGGTTGCGTGCGGGATCGGCTCGGTTATAACGGCCCCGCCGCGCGCCCACAAGAAGCCTGGCTCCCCCGCGATCCGATCAGCGGAACTCGCCGGCCGCGGCGCCCGGCATGTTCTTCGACGGCTGGACGTATCGCTGCTGCAACCGCTCGACCTGCTTGAGCGAGTTCGCCGCGTTTTGCATCTTGAGGTTGGCGTCGAGCGCCGCCTCGGGCCTGGCGGCGGCCGGTGGTCCTGGAGTCATTCCCGGCCCCGGGAGTCCGCTCGCGCCCACCGGCCTGCGGGCGTCACCGACGACGAAGCGAGTTCCCCGGTAGAATGCGTATTCGCTCGTCCCTCGTCGTGCCACCGCCGTGATCGCGCCCGTCGATCCCTCGGCGACGAACACGCCGCGAAGGTCGGTCTGGCCCGACACGAATCGAGTGTCGGCGTTGCCGATCACCTTGACGTCAACCTTTGGCAACAGGTCGCCGGTGCGCGCGTCGTGCACGATCACGCGGACGCGGCCCGGAGAGATCTTCGTGGAGCCGGGCCCGATCTGGACCTGACCGTCCTCCTCCAGCACCTCCAGCTCCAGCGGCGAGACCAGCACGATGCCCGAGGCATGCAGGTTCTCGCCGCGGATCAGCACGAGGTACGCCCCGTCCTTGCGCAGGTCGAGGTCGATCCGCTTCTTCCTGTCCTCGAAGTCGGCCCCGCTGCCCAGCTCGACGGTCCGATCCACCATCGGCGTGATGCCCGAGAGGTCGATGCCGGCGATCCCGTTGAGGTTGCGCCGGGTGAGATAGAGCTGCATCAGGTCCACCGGGTAGACCTTCACATCCACGCGGGCGATGTTGCGGTATTCGAGCAAAATCGACGGCGTGCTCGGCGGCTCGTTCGCATCGCCGGGCGGCGGAGCCAGGCCGACGGCACGCAGGCCGCCAGCCACCACGGGCGGCTTCGCGGGCCGGATCACGGTGACCTCGGCGACCTTCAGCTCCTTGCGGGTGAAGGACCGGATCGCGTCGGCCGCGTCGCTGAACCGCTCGGCGACCTGGCGGTAGTATTCGAGCGCCTTCGCCGGCTGCCGTCGGGAGTCATAAATCTGGCCCAGGATGTAGACCGCCTGCCACTTGTTGGGGCTCGGCTGCTCGGCGCCAGCGGCGTCCTTGTAGGTCGCCCTGGCGATCGCGCCGGCCACCTCGATCGCGCGGTCATATTTGCCGAGGTGGAAGTCGCCCAGCGCCTCGCTGTACTGGAAGCTGTCGAGGAACGTGCTCCTGGGGAACAGCCGGGCGAACCGCGACGCCAGCCGGACGACCGAGGGAAAGTCCTCGAGCTCGATGAAGGCACCCACGAGCGCCAGGCTCGCCTCGTCGGCCATCGGGCTGCGGGGCGACCGGGCCAGAAACGCCTGGACCATTCGGATCGACTGGAGCAGCAGTTGCGACCGCGTGATCCCGGCCGCCGCCAGCTCGCGGCGGATCTCGGCGTCGGTGAATGCCCGCGAGGCCGTCTGAACCAGGACCTGCGAGAGCCCGAAGAAGTCGCCATCGATCGAGGGCGTATCGGGGTACGTCCGCCAGAGGTCCAGCAGGGACGCGGTCGCCTCGAGCGACTGGCCCCGCTGGCGCAATAGCTCGCCCATCCGGGCGTCCTCGAGGTAGCTGGCCTCGATCAGCCCGCGCCAGACGATCATCGCTCGCTCGTATTCCTTGATATCCCGATAGGCCGATCCGATCGCCATCAACTGGTCGAAGGTGAGGATCAGCTCGGGTGACTTCTCGCGGACGACCTCGAAGTACTGGACGATCGGCCGCGGCCGTCGCTCGCCGATGCTCACGAGCAAAAGCATCCGCGCGGCGTCCTTCGCGACGTCGTCGCGGAGGTTGTAGTCGGAGAACAGCGGCTCGAGTGACTCGGCGGCCCGGGCGAAGCGGCCGGCGTCGAAATCGGCCTTGCCGCGGGCATACAGCTCGTCGGGCGTCGGCTTGTAGGGATCCGTACCAGGCTCGCCCGCCGCGCGGATGCGGAACTCGGCCGGCCTGCCGATGTGGAAACGGCCCGGCTCGTCGGCGCTCCGCACCGTCGCCGGCAGCGTGCGGTACTGGCCGGGGATGTAGCCGTAGACGTCGTAGGTCGTGGTCATCGGGAACACGCCGGGGCGGAAGTACAGCGTCAGCACGCCGTCGGCCAGCTCGTATGAGGATGCCTGCGTGCTGAGCGAGCCGTCGATGAACGTCGTGCCGGCCGGCAGGTGATCCTGCACGACGAGGAAGTCCTGTTCCTCGGGCTTGAGCCTACCGGACGAGATGTCGCGTGCCACGGTGAGCGCCACGCGGGCGCGGCCGCCGAGGCCGACCTGGGTGGCCGTGTTCTCGAAGACGGTGGGACTGACCGCGACCGAGAAGCCCACGGGCAGCGTCTTGCCATCGAGTTCGGGCTGCGCCGGGTAATACGCCCTGCGCTCGATCCAGGCCCTGCGGTGGACGCGGTCCTGGTCGGCCGCGAAGTCGCGGGTGAACGCCGAAAGCACGGCCGAGTAGCCGAACTGCCCGCGCCCTTCCAGCTCGAACCGGATGCGATTCGGCTGCCCGACCTTGATCGCGGCGCGCGGGACGGCGATCGCACGGCCCTCCACCTGACCCTGCACGTCGACCGCGGCGACCTGCGCGTCGTTGACCGTGACCGTCAGGCGATAGCGATCGCCGGCGTCGCCGGCCCGGCCGTAATAAGAAGCCAGCGCGGCCAGCGCGGGCCCCTTCGCCTTGCGCGGGAGCCAACCGCCGGCTCGATGAGCATTCAGCCAGTCGACGGCGCGCTCCAGCTCGCGGGCGTCGGGACGGACGCGGGCATAGGCCAGCGTGACGAGCGCGGTGATCTCGGTGGCCGAGCGGCCGAACGGCGACCGGCCCCCGCGGTCCCAGTAATACCGGGGCGGATGGCCGGGCGCGGTCGCCTCGGTCTTCGCCCGGGGGCCGAGCAGCCCGATGATCTCGCCGGCCATCGTGGAGCGCTCGAGATTGGCGAACGTCAGCGCCAGGTACGCGAGCGCCGAATCCGACAACCCATTGCGGACCCGGTTCAGGCTGTTGGCCGCCTCGAACGTCGCGCCGCGGCGGGTCGAAAGCGCGTGCAAAAGCGCCGCGCGAGTGTCCCAGTCGCCGGCGGCAAGCTGCGCGGTTTCCTGGCGGAGATAGCCGGTGGCCTCCTCGAGTACCTTCGAATCGGCGAGCAGGCCCAGCCGCTCGGCCTCGACGAGGGCCCAGAAGACGAGGGCCGAGGTCATCCGGTCGCTGGGCTGGCCGCTGTTGTGCCCGGGCCGGACGATGATCGGATCCCCGGCCGGGACCCACGGCCATCCGCCGCCCGGGTTCTGCGCGGCGACCAGCTCCGAGACGAGCCCCTGGATCAGGGCATTGAGCCGGTGTGCCTCGGGTGCGTTGGTCGCATTCGCCTCGGCAAGATACCTGCGCACCGCGGCGGCCGCCAGCAGGTCGGCGGCTCGATCGGCGATCGTGTTCGTCGGCGGCGGCAGGATGCGCGCCACCGACTCGAACGGTACCGGCTCGCCCGGCCGGCCGGTCTCGCCGAGCGCTAGCCCGACCAGCAGGCGCCGCATGCTGGGCGCCAGCGTGATCGTCAGCTCGGGGTCCTCGTAATTCCGGCCCGCCGGCAGGCCGACGAACACGGTCGTGCCGTCGCGGCTCGTCCCCGAGGATGAGGCAAACACCGGCACCCCCCACGGTCGGATCGGGACCTCCTGGATCAGCTCGTCCTTCTGCTCGCCGAGCGTCGCCGTCAATGTCAGGCGCAGCGAGTCTCCATCGGGCACTTCATACGGCTCGAAGACGACCTCATCGACGCCGTCGCCGCGGATATCCAGCTCGCGAGGGAAGACGTCGTCGCGCCCGCCCGCGTACGTCGACAGCTGCAGCGTCAGCTTGCCCCGGGCGCCGGCATGATGCACCTGCGCGATGAACCGCGGCCGGTCGCCCTGCGTGAGCGCCGACGGGGCCTTCAAATCGACGAAGAAGCTCTTCTTCACCGTCAGGCTGGCGGTGGTCTGCCCGGCCAGGGTGTCCGAGCCGGTCACGCCCCGCGCGGTGATCCGATATTCCGAAAGCGCTGAAGGCGCCTTGAATGTCACGCGGGCCTTGCCGTCCTTGCCGGTGACAACTGCGGGGTTCCAGTAGGCGGACTCGACGAACCGCTCGCGCGACTCGGCGTCGCCCAGCTTGGCCATCCCGGAGCGCCTTGCATTGAGCCGCCGGCTCCTTGCGATCACCGAGGACGCGAGTTCCCTCTTCACGTCCTCCGCATCCTTGGCGGGGTCCGCGAAGCGACTGAGAGCGGGAGCGTCCACGTCGAGTTCCGAACGAAGGCGGAATCTTCTGGCGCCCGCGATCGGTTGGGCCTCCATCGGCGACGGCGCCGCGGCCACGCCGGCAACCCCGCCGAACGCGTTGTTCAGCCCCGGCTGGCCCGGTTGATTCGGTGCACCTTGCCCGTCGAACTGGGCCACCGCTCCGCGCTTGGCCTGCGCGAGGATCCGACTCCGATCGGCGGCGTTCGCCATCATCGCGGCGGCCCGCTCCGTTTCCTCGACAATCGCCTGCGGCACCGGGATCGTCATGGGCTGATAGCGGAACGTGTTCGTCGACGACGTCGAAAAGGCGCCGGTGCGCGTCTGGTTGTAGAAGAACGAGCCGATGTCCGGCTTCCGATCGTTGAACAGCCGCAACAGCGAGCGATCGACCATCGCCAGCGACAGCTCGGCCGAGACCGGCCGGCCGATCTGGTCCACCGTGGTGACCTCGAGCTCGATCGTCTCGCCCGGCCCCACGACCGGCCGCGCCGGCTTCACCAGCACGCGCAGGTCGCGCTCGACCTGGACGTCCAGCCGCGCCTCGTCCAGCTCGTTCTCCCACATCCGCGCCGCGGTCAGGGTGAAGTTGGGGAACTCGGCGTGATCCACTTGCCACGAGGTCGGATTGTCGCCCTCCTTGAGGGTGACGATGCGATACGACAGGATGCGGTCGGCCTCCCAGGTGAGCAGCGCCGTCCCGGCGCGGCCGCGGCTGTGGAGGTTGACGCGGGCATCCTCTCCGACCTTGAACCGCGTCCGGTCGCTGAGCAGCCGGAGCTTGGTCGGGTCCTTCTTGCCCGAGACCTCCAGCCGGTGGTCGGCAACGATCGGCGTGCCGAAGCGATCCGTGCCCGCCACACGGAGGATATAAGAGCCGCCCTGCGAATCCTCGGCGTGGAACACCACCGCGGCATGCCCGGTCTTCTTGTCCGTCGACACCCGCTCCTGCTTGACCTCGCGCTCGGTGACTCGCCCCTCGACCTTCACCTGCTGGATCATCATGGCCGAGAGCTCCTCGCCGATCGGCTGGCCCTGGGCGTCGACCGTCGTGATCTCGAGCGGGATCGATTCGCCGTCGAGGTAGATCCCGCGGGCCGTCCTGAGGGCGATCTCGAACCCGCGCACGGCGACGCGCACCTGGGCCGACGCCGAGACATTGTCCTGCGGCAGTCGCGCAGTGAGCCCGAGCGTCTGCTCCTCGGCGAACGAGTCGGTGGGGAACGTGACGTGGAACTTGCCGGCGGCGTCGGTCGTGCCGTGCAGCGTGCGGCCGTCGGGCAGGCTCACGTCGATCGGCCGCGAGGCCATCGGGGCGCCGTACTGGTAGCGCGCCTCGACATCCCCCTCGACCGTCTCGCCGCGATGGATCACGCTCTTCGCCAGGCGGAACTCCAGCTCGATCGGCTCGATCTGGTAGGCCTGCACCTGGAACGCGCCGTGGAACGCGCTCTTGCCCGGCTGGGAGACGCTCACGCGGTACACGCCCAGCGGCGCGGCCGAGCCGAGCGCAACGGTCTCGTGGAACGTGCCGAACTCCGAGAGCTTGACCTCCTTCGACGCGATCAGCCGGCCGCGGCTGTCGGCGACCTCGAAGCGATACGACGCGCCGGCGTTGGCGGCATATTGCCCCTCGCGGACCTCGCGGACGACGCCGCGAATCGAGACCTTCTGGCCGGGCCGATAGGCGGGGCGGTCGGTGTCGATGTAGGCGCGCGGACTGAGTCCCTGCGCGACCTGGCCGGGCACGCCGAGCGCTGTGCCGCCGACGTGCGGGCCGTCGAGCACCAGGAATCGCAGCCCCTGATTGCCCGCCCGCACGGGGTTCCAGGTGTGCAGCAGCACGCCGTCCGGCCCGGTCTTCGCCTCGAGCACGACCTGCCCGCCGTCGGCGACGAGCACCCGCGCGCCGGGACGGCCGCGGCCGGTCTTCATGTCCTGCGCCAGGACGAGCAACTGCGACGCCGAGGTCTTCATGATCGCCTCGACGTCGCTGCCGACGACCATCGTGGTCGCCTGGAGCGTTTTCTCATCCGTCACCTTGACCGCATACACGCCGGGCAGATCGAGCCGCTTCAGGTCATACGTGAGGTCCAGCGGCCGGTAGCGGGCATAGCCCGGGACCGGCACGTTCCACGTCGCATCGGGCGCGACGAGGCCGATGTCGAGTGACTCAACCCCGCCGAGCACCTGCTTGTTGCGAAAATAGGACTCGGCGTCGAGCCGGTAGGCGGTGAAGTGCAGCGTCTCGATGTTGCGGGTGCTGATCCGCAGGTGTGGTGCGTCGCCCGAGCGGAAGGCTCGCGGCGTGATCACGGCGAGCTGTTTCGACTCCATCACGGCGACGCGCTGCGCGCCCCGCGACTTCCACGGCTCGGCCTTGATCGATCGGTACTTCTCGATCGCGGCGGCCAGGTGGCCCTTCTCGGTCTCGAGGATCACGGCGGTCTGGAACACCCCGTGCGCGGCGGGCTCGCTGTCGGGGAACTTGCCGGCGAGCGTCTCCCACGCGGCGATCGCTCGATCAAACTGCTGCTGGCGTTCGAACGAGTCGCCGATCTGGTAGAGGATCCCCGGCACGCGCTCGTCCAGCGGGTTGCGTCCGACGAAGTCGGACCAGGTGTCTCGCGCCTCGGTGTAATGCTTGCGCTGGAGGTGATCGACGGCGATCAAGAGCTGGGTGTCGAGGATCGCTCGCTGGGCGTCGGCGCCCTGGGGACCGTTGGGAAACCGCGCGAGGTAGCCCTTCCACGCGGCGATCGCCTCGGCGTACCGCTGCTGGCCCTGAAGGACGCGGCCGATCTCGAAAGCGGCCTGCATCGACAGCTCGGCCCAGTCGCGCTTCGCCTCGTCGGTCTCGATCCGGAAGGAGTCCTCGGCGAGGAACTTCGTGAGAGCGTCATAAGCCTCGCTCGCCTTGCCGCGCGCGAGGTACGCGGCGGCAATCGAGTAGGCGGCGCGCACGCTTTTCGGATGCCCGGGCGCCGCGGCGAGGAATCGGCGCAATGCGGCGACGCCGAGATTGAGGCTGGCGTCGTCGGGCGGACTGGGGATGCCGTGGGTCGTGGCGATCTCGTAGAGCGCCGAGGCCCGCCGCGCGGCCAGCTCGGGCGTCGTCCTCGCGGCGCCCAGGCGCTCGATGTCGCGCGCCAGGTCGGACCAGGTCAGCCGCGCCTGAAGCGGCTGGTTGACGCCGCGCTGCGCCTCGCCCAGGCGGAAGCGCACCGCGAAGCGGCCGGCCCCTTCCGGGTGCTCGCGGAGATAGGCCTCGAAGTTCTGGACGGCTCGGCCGGGGTTGCGGCCCTGAAGGCTCGCGCGGCCCATCGCGTCACGCAACTCGGCGCGGAGGGTCTCGCCGCGGGCCAGCTCGTGCGCCTGCTCGAATAGCGCATAGGCGGCCTCGGGATCGGCCGGCACGACCGGGTCGTCGGGCTTGAGCCGCCGGAGGGCGAACGTGCGATAGACCTCGGCGATCCGGTCCTTGCGTCCGGGCGCCAGCACGCGGGCGGCCTCGGCCTGGGCCAGGCTCTCGGCGGCCGCCGGATTGCCGCCGGCCAGCTCGATATCTGCCAACTCGAAGCGGATCTTCGCCGTCCATCGACCCGCGGGCGCGTCGACGAGCGCCGACTGGAGCAGCGCGCGCGCCTCGGCGCGGCGGCCGGCCAGCCGCTCCGCCACGGCGGCCAGGTAGGTGAAGTACGACCGATCGTCGCCCGCGGCCCGGTCGCGCAGCTTCTGGATTGCCCGGCGCGCGTCGTCGAACCGCGACTCCTGCATCGCCGCGACGACCGCCTCCGGCAGTACCGGCGCCGACGGCTCAACCGCCCCCCGCGCCGACGGCACCGCCGCCGCTCCGGCTCCCGGCCGGCCGCCGTCGTCCTGGCCGCGCGCGCCGAACACCAGTATCGCCCCGCCCCAGATCGCAAGCCATCCGACCCACCGGCCGGGACTGCCGTGGCTGGTTGCTCCCATGGTGCCTGTCTCCTTCGAGCGTTCAGGATGGACGGGAATCTCTTCGATGCCGATTCGATTCCACTCGATCCGGCCGGCATCCGCCCGGCCTGACGGTTGTTCGCGAGCGCGGCGATGGACGTGGTGATGGCGCCTCGCCGGCCCTGGCTCGCACGAGGCCCTTGATTTTGCCGACTCGCAACGATGAAATACAGACTTGCGGCGTCCCGCGAGAAACGGTCCGCTCCATGGTTCAACGTACCACGTCCGGCTCCCTTAGGTCTCTATCGTAATTCCCGGCACGGTGCGCCGGTGGGCTCTGGCGGGCGGCTCGAATTTCGTCGCCGCATGCAGACACTTCGCGATCGGTGCCGTTTATGGAATGAATGGGCCCGAGCCCGACCGATTCCGCTGGATGACCGGTTCTGCCGCTTGCCTGGATTCGCCTCTTTTGGGTGCTTGGCTACATGGTCTGAACGTCCGGGTGATCGGATCGGCGAGAATTTTTCAGAAAAATGTCGCCGATTGTCGGGGGAATTCGAGGTGACACAATAGCGGATATCCTGTATCTCTGATCGTAAGTCCGATGATCCACAACCGGGTCTGATGGCCCGTCGAGCGGTCCGTGGGGGATCGTTCGGTCATTCAGGGAAGAAGCGGAGCCAGACGTGAGATTCCAGGGTCGAGACCGCGCTGAGGGAGGGCGGACCGGGCTCGTTCGGCGAGCGCGCCGAAGCGTCCGTCTGGTCCCGCAGGCGCTGTCGACCGGAAGCTCCCCGGCCGAGTTGCTGGAATCGAGGCTGCTGCTCTCGGTGTTCGGCGGCGGCGGCCGCGCGATCTCGTTTGAGCCGCTGCCGGTGAACCGGGCGTTTGTCGTACCGGTGGACAACACGGTCGCGACGCTCTCGGTGCATGCGAGGGACTCCTCGCCATCGTCGACCAACCCATATCAGCCGTGGGCTCAACCGGTCGCCGTATCGGGTGGCGGGGATGCAGGCCAGGTGGCTGGCGAGGCCAGCGCGCCGAGCCTGATGCTGATAAAGACCGTGTCCCAGTTCGGACTGGCGAGTTCAGGGATGCTGGTCGTGACGACGACGAGAACCGGGAACCTCGGCGAGAGCTCGATCCCGCCCGTTATTGTAATGTCGCCATCGCTCTCGTCCTCGTCCTATCCCCGGAACGCGTTGGCGCCGCCTTATGACTCAACCGGATCGACGACCTCGACAAGCTGGGACCAATCGAACGGCTGGGCCAGCGGCGAGTCCGCCGGTGCACCGTCGTCGTCCATGACGTCGACAACGTCGGTCGCCGCGCTCCCCGATGCTCGAAATCTCCAGTACGAGGGCACCTGGACCGGTCCGCAGGGCACAACGGCCTTCCAGCTCCCCGTCGGGCCGATGACTCACGAGGTGGGCGTCACAATTCGTCCAGGTCCGATGGCGGATAGCCCGATCCTGGCCGGGCTCACCCTGCTCGACAAGGACGGCGACAAGCTGGCCTCGATCGCGCCGCTCTGGAACTCACAGACGAATTCGCCGATCGATGCAATCACGATTACATTGAACGGAGCGCCGGTCGGCGGCACGCTTGTCGTCCAGCTTGCGTCGCCTCAGGAGGGCTCGGTCGCTGGATCGCCGGCGACAAATTCGCCCGGTGCCGTGGCTGTCCCGTTCACCATGGATGTGCAGCGGATCGACGCGCTGGCGAACAGCGGTAACCCCGCGGGGCAGGGATCCCTGACAGGCCTCCAGCCGGGATCCCCCGGCTCGGGTCTCGGCACGCTGCAGTGGATGACCAACCAGGCGAGCCTCCAGAACTCGAACACAACGTCGTCCGGTTCCGAGAATACGCCTCTGTCGGCGACTCCCCTGTTCGTCACGGATCCGACGCTTGACACGACGGTGGCCGATGGGCCATCGACTCTGGTCGCCTCGGAAGACTCGGCGGACCTGCGAGGCCGGATCCCGCTGGGACCGCTCGCCTCGCGGAGCGCCGCGCCGATGGGACCGAATCTCGTCTCCGCCTGGCTCGACGTGGCGCCGGCGGTCGACCGCCACGAGCGCGGGGTCTCGCAGGCGATCGAGGATCGCCTGTCCGACGACGACCTGCCCGATGATGACATCGCCGACCTCTCGATTTACGGCGGTGCGGTCCTGGCATCGGCTGGCGAGCGGACGCGCCCGGTGGATACGCCGCATGGCGAGTCCGAGGACGCACCGGCCGGGCTCGGCCCGATGCCCCTCAGGACCGTCGACTCGGTCGCCTCGGTGCCGGTAGCGGCGGATGTCGACGACCTGCTCGCCGCGCTGACTGTCACCTTACGGCACGAACGGTCAGCGCCCACGAGACCGGACGATCTCGGGGCAACGCTCGGCCTGCTGGACACCGCCAGCCACGACGCTGACGCCGACCCCCGACCGGCGCCCGATTACCTCACCACCGCGTTTGTCCTGGCGCTCGGCATGGGGCTGACGACAGGCCCAATGCTGCCGGACCTGATGCGTCTGATCCCCAAACGGGGCGGGCGCCCCGGATTCGTACCCGCTGGTGCCGCTCGGCACTTTCCCCGCGCCCAGCCGCGTCCGCGGCTGTTCGGCGATGGGTTGCGGCGACCGACGCTGCTCGCTTCTCGACAGGCGGATTGAGGGGCGAGGCTGATCTGATCTGATCCCTCAGAAGCCGCTTGCCACCTGATTACATCCCGCGACGGTCACTCGAACCCCGCGGCCAGCCGATTGATGCCGCCGAACGAATGCCACCAGTCGTCGAACGTGCGCCCGAGATGCACCAGCAGGCGGGTAAGCTGCTCGGGGCGCCTCGACAGCCCATTCAGGTAGGTCAGGGCGACCGCCGTCTCGACTCGGACGTCCCCATGCGCCCAGGCCGCGGCCTGTTCGAGGTCGGCGAATCCCTGGTCTGAGTCGCCCAGCAGGAAGAATGTCCGGGCGCGGCCCAGATAGGCCTCGGGGAGCTCGGGGTCGCGGCGCAGGGCCAGCGACCATTGCTCGAGCGCTCCGTATCGGTCTCCCAGGGCGAGCAACGCGGCGGCCTTGCCGCGATGGACGCCGTCTCTCGAGCCCAGCGCGGCGGCCTGTTCGTAATCCTCGAGCGCACCGCCGGGATTCCCTTCGGCCAGCCGCAGATCACCTCGCAGTTCCAGCAGGGCGGGATCGTCCTGACGCTGCGCCATCGCCGAAAGGATCTCGGCGCCGGCCCCCGAGCGATCGCCGGCAAAAAGCCGGATGCGGGCGCGGACCGCCAGGGCGTCCGTCGCAAATGGGGACATCGCTACCGCCCGGCTTGCGGCCGCGACCGCGTCCCTGCCCCGGCCGAGTGCCGCCAGGATCGTCGCCCGATTCAGGCCAGCGCGATAGGCCGGCGCGCCGCGGCCCATGGCCAGCCGGCCGAGGTCGATCTCGGCGGCCCGCAGATCGGTCCGCAGCCGCGGCCCGCCCAGGGGGAGTACAGCAATGTCCTCGGGCCGGTCGAGCCGCAGTAAATCATAGCGCCGCACCGCCAGGAACGTCCGCTGGACCAGCCGCTCGTGCGCGGCACACGGATGAATCCGCCGCGCCTCGATTGCATCCGCCAGCGCCTCCGACGTCCGCCCCAGCAGGAGTCGCGCCTGCGCCCGCTCGGACAGATACTCCCCCCGCGCCTTCCGTCCCGGATGGCCGATCTCCAGCAGCACGGTCAAGTCACGCTCCGCCGGTGCCGCTCGGCCCTCGCGCAGTTCCAGGATCGCCCGGCTTTGCCGCGCCTGGGTATCTCGCGCATCCTCGCCCAGCAGCGAGTCGTACGCGGCCAGTGCCCGCGCGGTCCGGCCCGAGTCGGCGTCGATATTGCCCCGATTGAGCCTTGCTGCCCGGCCCAGATCGTCCGTGGGGTCCGCCTTGATTACCTCGTTATACTCCTTCCGTGCCTCGGCGAACCGGCCCAGCGTCTGCCAGAGCAGGCCGCGCTCCAGGTGGATATTCCGTTCCTGGGGCCGGCCGCCAAGGGCACTGAGCGCAACGTCGAAGTCGTTCTGGGCCTCGCGCCACTTCCCCTTCTTGCGGTAGAGCCGTCCGCGGCTGAACCGCACATACGGGCTCAGAGGATCGATCGCCTCGGCGGTGTTGTAGTGCTGGAGCGCCTCGTCGGTCAGCCCCACGTCGTCAAGGATGAACGCGAGGAAGTAATGATACCAGTAATCGTCGCCGCGAAGAGTGATGGCGTGCCGCATCCAGCTGATCGACCTTATTTTATGACCGGCCCAGTATTCCAGCAGCCCCCACTGGAATGCGGCCAGCGACGATTTTTCGCGGTGGATCTCGCGCGGCTCGCCGTCGAGGGTCTCGTCCGCCGGATCCTCGCCGGAATCGCCGGCTCCTCGATGGCGTATCAGCCGCGCTCTCAAAGCTCGCCAGGGTTCCTTCGGCCTGGCGAATTCCAGGGCAAGGTCGCACTTCGCCACCAGGTCGGAGATCACGCTCGCCGTCCTTGAGTCGTCTACCTGGCCGCTGGCGCGGGCGGTATCGCGGTCCAGCGCCAGCGCGGCGACCCAGACGAACATCAGCGCGTTGACCTCATCCTTGAGTCGCTCCTGGTCGTTTTCCTTCAACAGGCCGAGCACATGGGTGAGCTTGGTCCAGTCGGCTCGCTCGAGCACGTAGAACGGCCTCAGAGCCTCGCGAATCTCCCTGGTAATCTCGGGCAACCGGTCGCGCTCGAGCAGCAGGCGGAACCTCAAACCATCCGCCGCGCGGTGCAGCGTCACGGCGTGGGCCTCGGCCTCGGCGTGCCTCGCCGCGGCGGTTCCCTTGACTGTTGCCACGTGCTCCAGCTCGTTGAAGTCCCGGGTGAGGCGCAGGTTGCCGAGCTTGCGGAAGATCGCGTGGAGCGTCGGAAGACTCTCCCGCGGGGTGGAGGACGGATAGTTGAGCAGGTCGAGCCGACCGAAGTGGAACGCAAGCTCCTCGGCTGATTTGAACTGCTTCTGGGCCGTGACGTAGTCGCCGCGTTCCAGGGATTTCCCGCCGTCCTCGATCTCCGCCTGGACGATCTCGAAATTCTCGCCCTGCAAAAGGACATAGCTGATCCCGGCGGCCAGCAGGATGAACGTCGAGGCGAACAGGGCGAATGCCAGGACCGCCGCGACGGTCAGACCGCGGCGCTTGCGCCTCAGCCAGCCGCCGGCTCGGCTCGACCAGGGCTCGCGCG
>JAKAUH010000047.1 GCA_021818605.1 Planctomycetota bacterium | reverse complement strand
AGCGCATTGATTGTCACCCACGATGAGCGGATCTTCGAGTTTGCTGATCGTGTTATACGTTTGGAAGACGGCCAGATGGTGCTCCACAAATGACTTTCTGGCGAGCGGAAACTCTAATTTATGCCTTGGCAATAGGAGCTACAGCGCTTCAGTCGCCGGCTGAAGCTAGAGCGCTGCAGCTCGATGAGGTGGTCCAGGCCGCTCTCAACAATGGCCAGCAGGTGAAGCACGCGGATATTAAACTCAACCTTGCCGAGGCCCGGCTCCGCGAGGCGATGGAGAGCGGTCCGGCCGCTCCCATGACGCGCGACGACTGGGACGAGTTGGAGCGCAACGTGTGGGAGCGGCACCGCCGGGCCGGGGCGGAGCGGCGGCCGTGAGCGGCCGGATCATCAAACGCCCGCGCGCCCGGCTGGACCTCGACGAGGCCGCCGCGTTTATCCAGGAGCAGAGCGGTCCGGAGCGAGCGATCCGCTTTTTGCGCGCGGCGGAATCCACCCTCGCTATGCTGGCGGGCATGCCCGGCATGGGCACCCGCTACCAGCCGGACGAGCCGCTCCACGCGGGCCTCCGCCATTTCCCCATCGCACGTCATCGCAAGTTCCTCGTCTTCGACCGGCCCCTCCCCCGACGGCATCGAGGTGCTGCGGGTGCTCCACGGGGCCCGGCAGATCGCCGGCATCCTGGCGGAGGAATTCGGCGCCGGTCTCGGCGATGGCGACGGTGACGGCGACGGCGATGATGAAGCCGACGAGCCGGAGGCCTGAGGACGACCGGGCGTGCCCGAAAGGCGGAGGCCGTACCTCATCCCCGCCCCGTCCGATTGGAGCGGGCCGGTCTGGGCCGATCCGCGCCGCCCGACGTGACTGGCGGCGTCTCGGCCCGACCGGCGAACCGCGGCCCGGCCGCCGGATTGATCGGCTCGGGTTGGACCGGGAGGGCCGGACGGATCGGAGCGGAGCCGGCCGGCGTCAGGCTGAGAGCCTGACCTACTTTCTGCCGTCGTCGTCGGAACGACCTGCGCGGTCCTCTCCGCGGCCGCATTAGCGCCCCATTCGCCCGGTCCGGACCCGCTCCGCCGGGCGGGTGAGGTCCGCCGGGTCCTGGCCGGCGGCAGGCGGGTCGGACCGGCCGGAGGGGGCGTCGGACAGTTGCCGGTATCCGCCGGTCCCTTTCTTCGCCTTCACGAAACGCGTCGTGAGTCTTCAGAGGGCCCTCCCGGCGTTATGATGGAACGATGCGGTACGAAATCGTCGTCCACGAACTCGCGATCGACGAGCTGGAGTCTCTTCGGGCGTACGACCAGCGACGGATCCTCGCCGAGATCCGCGAACAACTCGGCGACCAGCCGGGCATGCCGACGCAACGGCGGAAGTGCCTCATCGACCTGACGCCGTCCTTCGAACACGCATTGCCGGTCTGGGAACTTCGGGTCGGCGTGTTCCGGGTCTTTTACGATGTCGCGGAGGACTCGCGGCAGGTCCATATTCGGGCAATCCGGCGCAAGGAACCCCGGCAGCAGACGGAGGACATCGTATGAGGAAGGTAGCGGAGAAAGAGTTGCAAGGCGACCTGGACGCGATCCTGACGCGTGCCCAGAGCGAACGCATCGTCATCTCGCGGGGCGGCAAGCCCTGCGCGGTGCTCGTCGGGATCGAGGACTACGACGCTGAGGATCTGCGGCTGGCGAGTTCGGAGGACTTCTGGCGGATGATCCGCGAGCGACGGGCCGGCGGAACGTCGGTCCCCCTCAGCGAGGTCGAGGCGCGGCTGGGCATCACGAGCGATCAGCCGGCCGGAAAGCGCCCGGGCGGCCGGAAGGGGCGAAAGTCCTCGTAGAAAGCCCGAACAGGACGAGGACTGGCTTCCAGTCTTCGAGGTGCGCGTCCCCATTTCGCCGGCCGGGCTGCCGGCGGTCGGGCGGGTGAAGTTCGCCGGGTCCCATCCGGCGGCGGGCGGGGCTCGGCCGGGCGGGGCGGACCGGGCGGAGTGGACGGCGGACAGGGACCTTTTTCGGGGCGTTCCGAGATGGCCATGCGACTCCCACGGATGACGACGCGTCGGTGGATGATCGCGGCGGCGGTCGTCGCAGCCGTGCTGGGATTTGGAGCCAATACGCACCGAGATGCAGGTTTTCGCCGCCGGGCTCAGGATCACGGTTGCGATTACTACGTCTCCGAGATGCGGGACATGCTGCGTGACCCGGCGGAACGGACCCTCCGCGAGCGGGTCGCAAAAGGATACCACTTCGGGATGGCGAAATTGCTGGACTGCATCGCCGATCTGCTGGGCGAGCCGGAAAGGCTGGACGCGTTTCCGGGCAAGACGTTCGAGGAAGTCGTGCGGTCGGTTGAAGAGAGTCCAAGTGGATGCATCGGTTTTCCGGTCGGTCCCCTGGGACAAGAGTCACCGATGTCGGAATGAACGACCGGTCTGTTATGCCTGCGACCGCACCCCCCGCGGCCGCGGCCGCGCCCAATCGGGTCCCGGCCCGGCGGCCGGCGGGCCAGGCGAACCGGCGACGTGCCGGTTCGCCTGAGTCCAACCGGCCGGCCGCGAGGGTGATGTCCCTCGGATCCGTCCGGAGGCGGTCGGGGCCGTCAGGGTGTCGATCGGGATCGTGGGGGAGCGTTGGGGCATGGTCGGGTCGGCCGGACCGTGGTCGATGAGGTCCAGGAGATTCCACGACATGACGATCCATCTGCCCGTCGATCTGGAAGACTCGTTGCGTGCCGAGGTCTCGAGCGGGCATTTCGCCTCGCTCGACGAGGCCATGGCCGCGGCGGTCCGGTTGCTCCTCTCCGTCCGCGCACAAGGAGAGCTTCCGGCACAACGGGACATGAGCCTGGGCTCAATCGGGGCGATGGCCGACTCCGCCGAGGAGTTGGACGAGATCGTCGCCGACGCGTATCGCAAGCGACGGGAAGAAGCGTGGCGGGACGTCTCCATTGAATAAGGCCCTGATCGATACCGATATCTACTCGGAAATCCGACACTCCTCGCCGAACACCACCAGTGCACAGACGGCCAATCAGCAGCATATCCCGGGAAATCCGTGCCCAGACCCGGGCCGCAGGGCC
>JAKAUH010001080.1 GCA_021818605.1 Planctomycetota bacterium | reverse complement strand
TAGTACCTGGCGGAGTGGCAGCACGAGGCCGAAGCCCGGCCCGCGCCCCTGCCCCCGCCGGCCGTGGATGCCCTCTCGGTCGACTTCGTCCTGGCCGAGGAGGCCGAGGCCGAAGAGCAATTCGAGGCCGCAGTCCGTTCGGGGACCACGCCCGCAGCCGGGCCTCATGCTCACGTCAGCCTGCCTGAGGCAAGCGAGGGGCCGGACATCGCCTGGGTCGACGAGACCGCTCCGACCGGGCAGCCGGTCGAATCCGAGGATGTCGAGCACGGCGGCTTCCAGATCGAGCCGGCGTCGCTCCCTGCCCCGCCGGCGCACGGCCGGCCGGCGGTCCGGGCGGCCGCCGACCCCGAGGTGGTCGAGACTGTCCGCCGCCACGCCGGCTTCGGCCGCGAGGACCGCGGTTTCTTGCCGTGCCTGAGACGCGGCGTGCCCGTACCGCCGGTGCAGTCCAACGAGCTGATCCGGGCGCTCAACCAGCTCGAGCTCGAGCATCGCGACGCCACGGTGATCGACCGACGATTGTCGCATGCCTTGCACCGCCTGGCTCTCGAGGCCCAGGTTTTGCTCACCGACGCCTGGCCGGGCGTTTTCGACGCACGGATGATCGCCGTGATCCGGGCCGTGCAGGAGTCCGTCGAGCGCATCCTCTCCGGCCAGGACATCCGCTACTACCCTCGCACCACCGCGAAGCCCGCGGTTCCGGAGCCACCGCATTGACCGCGACCGACCAGCCCGCAGCGACCGAGGATTACCAGGGCGGACCCATCGGCGACGGCCGCACCGCCCTGACCGACCATCAGCCCGAGGACATCGACGCCCTTCGCGCGATCGTCCGCGACGAGGTGGCCCGCGGCCGCGCGATCTATCCCCGCGGCGGCGGCACGGCGCTCGACTCCGGCGGCATCCCGCGAAAACCGGGCGTGGTCGTGGATACCCGCTCGCTCGGCCGGCTGGTCGACTACCCGGCCGCCGACATGACGATCACCGCCGAGGCCGGCATGACCCTGTCCGCCCTGCGCGTGATCCTCGCCGAGCAGCAACAGCGCCTGCTGATCGACGCGCCGCATGCCGACCGCGCCACGCTCGGCGGGATTTACGCGACGAACACCTGCGGCAGCCGCCGTTATGGCGCTGGCCGGCCCCGCGACCAGATCATCGGGGTCAGCTTCGTCACGTCCGACGGGGCCCTGGTCAAGGGCGGCGGCCGGGTGGTCAAGAACGTCGCTGGCTACGACTTCCCCAAGCTGTTGACCGGCTCGATGGGGACGCTCGGCGTGATCGTGCAGCTCACGCTCAAGGTCCGGCCGATCCCCGAGGCGTCGGCGATCGTGTGGGTGCCGCTGGCGAATTCCGCCGACGTCGCCGCCCGGCTGGACGGCCTGAACACCTCGGCCACTCGCCCGATCGCGCTCGACCTGCTGAATGCCCCGGCCGCGCGGGCCATCGGCCAGGGTCTGGGCCTGCCCGAGGGCCCCGCGGTGCTGGTCATCGGCTTCGAGGACAACGCCGACGCCGTCCGCTGGCAGGTCGACCGGGTCCGCGACGAGCTGGCCGCCCCCGAGGCCGCGGTCGTCGAGGGCGAGCGCGCGTCGACGCTCTGGGACGCGCTCAACGGCTTCCCGGCCGACGGGCCGGGCTCCCTGGGCTTCACCGCGAACATCCGGCCCGCCGCGGTCGCCGCGTTCGCGGCTGAGCTGGATCCGTCGCGATGGTCGGTCCAGGCGCATGCCGGCAACGGGATCGTCCGCGCGTTCGCCCTGGGCGAGTGGGCCCTCGACGAGGCCGCCCGCGCGATCGAGCCGCTCCGCCGACGCGCCGTGCACGAGGGGGGCAACCTGATCTTGCCCCGCTGCCCGACCGACTGGAAGGAGCGGCTGCGCGTCTGGGGCGAGCCCCGCGCCGACCAGTTCCTCGCCGAACGCGTCCGCGCGGCCCTCGATCCTCACAATGCCATGAACCCGGGGCGGTTCGTGGTGGGGTGAGCGGGGCCTGGGCGATCGGCGCCGCGGGCGGGATGCAGGGCTCGCCGGTGCATTGTCGGCATACCGACTCTGCATCGCAGATGGTAGAATCCTGAGGATCAGTTCTGGCGGGATTCCCGAACCGGAGAGCCTGACCCTTGGCCACCGTCGCACTCGAACCGATGGACCCTCACTCCGCTCTGCGGGACCCGGAGGCACTCTACGAGGTTGTGGATGGCCGGATCGTGGAGAAGCTGATGGGTGCGTTCGAATGCTGGGTCGCCGCTGTGATCTACAGCGCGCTCGACCGCTATGTCGAGCAAAACCCTCTCGGTCGTGTTGTCCCGGAAATGATCTTCGATCTGAGGCCACACCTCAATCGGGAGCGACGTCCGGACGTTGCTTTCGTCTCATTTGAACGATGGGCCGCCGACCGTGGGGTGCCAAAATCTCCGTCATGGCCTGTGATCCCCGACCTTGCTGTCGAAGTCGTGAGCCCGACCAACACCGCCGATCACGTCAATGACAAGATCGAGGAGTACTTTCAGGTCGGCGTTCGCCTGGTTTGGGTCGTATATCCTTCCCACACCAAGGTCTACGTCTACACTTCACCGGAGGAGGTTCGAATCCTCACGCCGAAAAGGGATCTCGACGGCGGCGTGGTTCTTCCGGGTTTTCGCATCTCCGTGGCCCGGCTCTTCAACAAGGTCGGTCGCCCCGAGTGAGCCTCGACGCCTAGACTTGCGCCTTGCAATTCCCAGTCGCACTGGTTTCTCTATGGACTGCGGGATCAGAACCTGAGTCATCGAAAAAGGTGGATGGATCATGGCCGAGGGAGCGGGCGGCGCAGCGGCGGCAACAGGGTGTCGGGTTGACCTGACGGGTCGGGTGGCGCTGGTGACGGGCGCCTCGCGGGGGATTGGCCGCGCGATCGCGGTGCGGCTGGCCGGGTGCGGGGCGTCGGTCGCCGGCGTGGCGCGGACCATCGAGGGCCTGGAGACGACGCTCAAAACAATCCGCGAGGCCGGCGGCACGGCCGAGGGCTTCGCCGCCGACGTGGCGTCGCCGGCGGATGTCCAGCGCGTTGTCGAGGAGGTCGAGGCGAAATTCGGGCGGATCGATGTCCTGGTCAACAATGCGGGCATCACCCGCGACGGCCTGGTGCTCCGCATGGAGGACTCGGCCTGGGACGAGGTCATCGACACCAACCTGAAGGGGACATTCCTGTTCTCCCGGGCCGTCGGCGCGATCATGATGCGGGCGCGGTTCGGGCGGATCATCAATATCAGCAGCGTGTCGGGTCTCGTCGGCAACGCCGGCCAGGCCAATTACGCCGCCAGCAAGGCGGGCGTGATTGGCCTGAGCAAGTCGATTGCCCGCGAACTGGCCTCGCGCGGGGTCACCGTCAACGTGGTCGCGCCCGGGTTCATCAGCACCGACATGACCGACGTATTGCCCGACAAGCTCAAGACCGAGGTCAAGGAGCGGATCCCGGTCCGCCGCTTCGGCGCTCCCGAAGACATCGCCGACCTGGTTGCCTATTTGGCCGGCCCCGCCGCAGGCTACCTCACCGGCCAGGTGATCGCGGTCGACGGCGGGCTCAGCATGTAAAAGACCGGGCGGGCGCGGCATCGCCGTCCAGCGGGGCCGGCACGGCCGGATCCCAGCCGGCACGGGATCACCGGCACGAACCGCGGAACCAGAGGTCCGACGTCCGGTGGACAATTCCGGAGGGGGATGCTAACTTGGGTCGTCCTGACGAGTACCGGAGAATCGCGGCCCGCCCCCGCCGGCCGGCAGCCGGGCCCGTCACGTGACCCGTTCCGACGCCTTGCGAGGAGGTCCCCACCTCGGCGCACGGGCGGAAGCCCCATCGGGCGACCCGGCCCAAATTCTTCCCGCCGAACAGGATACGTCCCACCGATCGGGCCGGCGCCGTCGGCCGGTGGCGTGACCGGGCGAGAGATGTGCCGTGCAGGGGTGTCGCCGAACGAGTCGATGAGACACAGAGTGTACGATCGCCAGTAGGCCAGGAGGTTCGCCCGTGTCCGTGGAAGAGCGCGTGATCGAAATCGTCAGCGAGCAGATGGGGGTCTCCAAGGACCAGGTCAACCGGGAGACGTCCTTCGTCAACGATCTGGGTGCCGACTCGCTCGACACCGTGGAACTGGTGATGGAGTTCGAAGAGGAGTTCGACATCACCATCCCGGACGAGGAGGCCGAGAAGATCCAGACGGTCGGCCAGGCCATCGACTATATCCAGGGGCATGCCCACTCGAAGCCGTGACGGATTGGATTGGATCGGATTGGATTGGATCGGAGTCCACTCCTCTCCTCTCCACTCCTCTCGCCTCGCCTCGCCTCGCGTCGCCCACGGTCGAACCGGAAGCGAGCGAGGCCCGTCGCGTCGGCTTGCCCGCGAGGACCGGAGGGTATTCGCGCGCGTCGCGTCGCGTGGCGGGCCCGCCGTCTGTAGCGCCTACTCCAGACTCCTAACCTAGACCCAGAAGACACCATGGGACATCCACGCCGCGTCGTCATCACCGGAATGGGGGTGGTCACGTCGCTGGGCGAAAGCCTGGACCAGTTCTGGTCGGCCCTCTGCGAGGGCCGGAGCGGGATCGGTCCGCTGACGCTGTTCGACACGACCGAGTTCAAGGTGAAGTTCGGCGGGCAGGTCCGCGACTGGGACCCCGCCGCCCGCTTCGGCGTCAAGGAGGCGCGCCACCTCGACCGGTTCGCCCAGTTCGCCCTCGCCGCGGCCACCTCGGCCGTCGCCGATTCCGGTATCGATTTCTCGAAGCTGCCGCCCGAGCAGTGCGGCGTGATGATCGGCTCGGGCATCGGCGGCCTCAGTGAGTTCGAGGCCCAGCACACGATCATGATGGAGAAGGGCCCTTCGCGGATCAGCCCGTTCACCATCCCCAAGCTGATGGTCAACGCCGGCAGCGGTCAGGTCTCGATCAAGTGGGGTCTCCATGGCCCGTGCTCGGCGGTCGCCACGGCGTGCGCCTCGGCGGCCAACGCGATCGGCGACGCGCTGAAACTGATCCAGGCCGGCTGGGCCGACGTGATGATCTCTGGCGGCAGCGAGGCCGCGATCACCCACATGGGCCTGGGCGGATTCGCGTCGATGCGGGCACTGTCGACCCGCAACGACGACCCCACCCGCGCCTGCCGGCCGTTTGACCGCGACCGCGACGGCTTTATCCTGGCCGAGGGCGCCGGCATCCTGATCCTCGAGGCCGAGGAGATCGCACTTCAGCGTGGCGCGCGGATCTACGCCGAGCTGGTCGGCTACGGCATGTCGGCCGATGGCTGGCACATCACCGCGCCCGACGAGCATGGCCGCGGCGCGGCGCGTTCGATGCGACGGTGTTTCGCCGACGCCGGCATCGCGCCCGAGGAGGTCCAGTACATCAACGCCCACGGCACCAGTACGCCGCTCGGCGATCTGGCCGAGACCCGCGCGATGAAGGACGTCTTCGGCCCGCACGCCGCGAAGCTCCAGATCTCCAGCACCAAGAGCGAGCTAGGGCATCTGCTGGGCGCCTCCGGCGGCGTCGAGCTGGTCGCCTCGGCCCTGGCGATCGATACCGGCGTCCTGCCGCCGACCATCAACCTGGAGAACCCCGGCGAGGACTGCGACCTCGACTACATCCCCAACGTCGCCCGCGAGGCTCGCGTCGACACGGTGATGTCCAATAGCTTCGGCTTCGGCGGCCACAACGCCAGCCTGCTGATCCGGCGCTATCAGCCGTCCGGCGGACGGTGATCGTTCCCCACGCTTCGGCTGCCGGTCCCTGAACGGGCCGGACCGGTTCCGCCGGATCGGCATATTACGCCGCCAGAAAAGTAGGTGAGGCTCTCAGCCTGACTCGCCTTCACTGTCAGGCTGAGAGCCTGACCTACTTGAGGATCTTCCTTGCTGGGGTTATACCTCGAACTTTTTGTGAGCCACCGATCCGCAACGCGCTCTAACCCGGGTCGTCAGGGACAATAAGGACCTCCTGGCGGTTCGCATTGGGATCGGTGACCACCTTGCGGGTCGCTTCGGCCGCGTCGTGATTCGGAAATTCGACGCGAAGGCGAAGGATCGTTCGATCCCCTTGCCGGATCACTTCAGCCTTCGGCACGGCCCCGACCCAGGATTTGGGCTGGGACGGGATCAAGGCCTGGAATTTCTGGCCCGGCTTGAGGCGGTTGGCCAAATCAGGTTCCAACTGCCATTCGAATTCCAGCTCGTTGGGTCGAGCTGAGGGTTTCTGATTGGCAAGGCCAGGGCCGAGTTGCAGGTAGAAGCCGCCGCGATGAGGTCGAAGGCCCGGGAATTCGATCTCGGCCAGGCGCCGTTCCATTCTCCGGCTCAGCGTCAGGCTTTCCTTGATGGAATCGGCCAGGTCGTCCAGCGTCTTCTCCTGGTCCGCCAGCCTGGTAACCGAGCCTTCCAGCCGGGTGATCGCGATCTCCAACCCAGCGATTTTCTCCACGCTCTTCTCCAGCTTCTCAAGCTGTCGACCGTGCAGCGCCAGAGATTGGTCGAGACGAACCATCGTCGCCTCGACTCCGGCGAGCTTCTCCATGCTCTTATCCAGTTTTTCGAGCTGTCGACCGTGGAGCGCGAAGGATTGGTCGAGGCGAACGATTGTCGTCTCAAGCCCGGCGATCTTTTCTACGCTTTTCTCCAGCCTGCCGATCTGGTGCTCCAGGCTCGGGACCTTGGCGATGGATTCATCGAGGCGGGTGATCGCGGTTTCCAGGTGCTCGAGCTGCTTGCCATGCTGTTGAACCTGCCAGAACGAGGCGGCCGCTGCGACGAGGAAGGTCGCTGTCAAGCCGATCACGGCCATGAACAACTGCCATTGACGGTCTCCCGTCCGGTCGACTCGCTGGATAAACGTCTTGAGGGTTGTGCTGACCTCAGTCAGAGCACTCTCAACCTCATGGAGATTTTCGTTCAACCGATCAATCTTCTGATCGAACTTCTCGTTGAAGTTGTCGATCTTGCCATCGAGATGGGCGATCTCGTCCCGTAAGCTCTCGACATACTTCGGCTGATCGGCCATGCTCGGCTCCATCTCCGGACTTTGACCCGGCGCCGGAGGGACCTTCGGCCCATCGCCAAATTGTGCCTCGCCTACGAACCGAGGTCAAGGCGGCGACCGACACGTTGTATTGATTCATCTGGATTTGTATTCCCTGGCGTTTAGGCGTTACAATGCCCGGGACACACGCATCGGCATCAGACGGCGAAATCCCAGGGCGAGGTGAGGTGAGGTGAGGTGAGGTGAGGCGACCCGAATGACGGTTCCGGCTTGGCGCGACCTGGTCCTCGATCCCGCAATCCTCCGCGAATCCGACTCCGACGACAGCCGGCTGATCGTCTGGCGGCCGGCCGGCGGCGACAACGGCGGCGCGCGCGAGTGGGAGCGGATTGGCAACGTCGCGCGTGGCGAGATCGCCGTCTCCGACGGCCTCGGCTCGACGGCCGCGACGACCATCCGGGCCCGCGAGGCCGGCGGCGGTCTGATTGGCCGACTGCTGGGACGCCTCGGCGCCGGGAAGGCCCGCCGAACGTATGAGCTGCCCGGCGGCGGCACGGTTGAGCAGGTCGGCGAGCGCACCAGCGACGGTCTGATCGTCTGGCTCGAGGATCCGTCGGAGACGCTCGACGAGGATCGCATTCGCACCCGGTGGCCCGACGCCCGGCGCTGCCAGCGACTTGGCCCCCGGCTGTTCCTGGTCGAGGGCGTGAGTACGCCCCGGTCCTCGTCTGCGAGCGGCCCGCCGCCCGAGCCGGACGACGCAAGCCCCAGGAAACTGGGCGAGGCGGCGCTCACCGCCGCACGGGCAAAAGGCGATCGGCCGGCCGAGGCCACGGCGCTGACCGACCTGGGGATCATCGTCCTCAGCGAGGGCGACCCGCGCACCGCGGTCTCCCTGCTCGAGCCGGCCCTGGCCATCGCCCGCGAGCTCGGCGAGGTCGACCGCGAGGCCGACATCATGGGCAACCTCGGCATGGCGATGATGTACCTCCAGCAGCCCGACCGCGCCCTTCAGCTCTTCGAACACGAGCTGGCCCACGCCCGCTCTCGCGAAAATGTCCTGGCTGAGAAGGTCGCCATGGAGCACATGGGGCTGGTCTCCGCGATGAGGCGCAACCCTCGCGGGGCCCTCGAGTGGTTCGCCCAGGCGCTCGAACTGGCCCGAAGCGTCGGCGACAAGCAGCAGGAGGCCAACCTGCTCTGGCTCCAGGCCATCAACCTCGCCGAGCTTGACCGCCGGGACGACGCCATCGCCCGCGGCCAGGAAGCGATCGCACTCTTCACCCGGCTGGGGAAGCCGCAGGCGGGCTGGTACGGGGCATACCTGCAGAAGTACCGCATGGGCCTGTTCGACAACGAGCCGATGCCCGCCGTCACGGGCGTCGCCCGCGGCCCCGAGTCCTTTTTGGGTGGCTCGCTCACGGCTGGAGTCGTCGCCGCCCAGGCCCCGGCGCCGACGAATCCGAAGGGGACCACCGGCCCCGGATTGCTCCGCATGGCGCTCACGGCCACCAAATCCATGGCGCAGTTCGCCGGCTCGGGCTTCAAGACGACTCCGCCCGAGCTCCGCCAGCGCCGGCTCCAGGTCTGCTCCACCTGCGAGCACCACACCGGCCTGCGCTGCAAGATCTGCGGCTGCTTCACATCCGCGAAGAGCCGGCTGCTCCAGGAATCCTGTCCGATCGGTAAGTGGCCGGGGTGAGCGGCGTGGTCTCCGGCGCGACGGCATCCCTTTCGACCCCGCCCGGTCTCGCCCCGACGGCCCGGCCCGCGCATCCGGTGTGCGCTCAAGGTATTGGCCCTTCTGCAGGTCAGCGACGAGGGCAACTTCGACCGGCGATTCGGAGATCGCCTTGCTCAGGGGACCTGCCAATCCTCGATCACGAGGCCAGGAACGCGGCAGAACTCGGCGGTGTTGGGCGTGACCAGCGTGCAGCCGTTCGCCAGGGCGATGGCCGCGATCATCATGTCATTGCCCCCGATCGTCTGCCCGCGTGCGGCCAGGGCCGCACGAATCCGGCCGTACCGAACAGCAGTTCCGCGGCAACGACCGAGCAAGGGACGATGTCGGTCGGTGTCTGTCCCTGGATCCGGGCGATGATTCGCGGCTGATTCTGTCGAAGCCAGCCGATGCAGGTGTTGGTATCGAGCAGGTACGTCACGACAACGGCTCTCGCTCTTCCGCGGGAAGTTGCGGCGGACGCTCGAACGTCGGATCGGTGATGCTGCCGGCCATCGACTGCACCCAGGCCGCCCACTCGGCCGGGGTCATCTGCTTCGGCGCCGGCTCGATGACGACCTGGACGTCGCGGCCGGCCTGATCGGGGCCGAGCGGGACGTCCAGGTGGAGCGTGCCGTCGGGACCGGTCCGGGACTGGAGAACGATACGGGTCATCATTGATCCTCCTTTCCGCTCCATCATAACCTCGCCTCGGACGTCGATCTGCCCGGTGACAGCCGCAAGGTTTGGGTAGCGGCGGCCGAAGCCGTCAGGATCTCGGCGGGCGACGATAGGACATAGCACAGGGCCCGATCGGTCGAGTCGGCCATCGGCGGCGTTGAAACGAACGCCGCGCTCGATTCAGATCCGCGACCCGGCTTCAGGTCCCCGTCCTCGATTCAGGTCCCTGAGGGCGATCGCGATGAAGCGGTTGGCCCACCGCCAGGAGCGCTACGGGCCGGCGGCTGGGAAGAGACGCGAGTCGATGAGTACTTGAGGTGAAGAAGCGTGACCAGGTCCCGAACCGCAGGAGGAAGGGCGGCCTTGTCGTAGACCTTCGTAAACCGCACGCCGGGGAGCGGCATGGCCGTGAACTCCGGGATGACCGTAAAGTGTGGCGATGAATCATCGTCTGCCCTGGGCCGGGCGCGACATGAGCGCTTTCTACCCTCTCTTTCGAAATCAAGCCAGGGGAAAGGGGGCGGCAGAGATCGCCCATTGTTGATGGTTGTTGAGGGTCTGGTCCGGCCATCCGTTCCGATTCGCCCCGTCCGCCGGTCGGAGTCGGTCCGGGTAAGCTGGCCGCGAACTGTTCCGGCGGCAAGTTCAAGTCAACACTTCGGTCACTCCAGGTTGTGGGATTCGAACCACCGGCGCGGTAAAAGAGAAACACCGCAAAGCCCCCCCTGCCCTCGACCACCCCCAGGGACCTTCCCCGATGGCTCGATATACGAAGCGACGATGGGTCTGGCCTCTCGTCACCTTGACGACGTTCCTCCTCGCCGGAGGCGCCCAGGCCCAGCAGGCGAATCAGACCGGCGGCTTCACGCCCGACGAGGCGGTGCGGCGGATGGTCGTGCCCCAGGGCTTCCACGTCGAGGTCTTCGCGTCCGAGCCGATGGTCCGCCAGCCCGTGACGGCGTGTTTCGACGAGCGGGGGCGGCTGTGGGTCATCGAGTACCTCCAGTACCCCAACCCGGCCGGGCTCAGGCCGGTGAAGGTGGACCAGTACCTCCGCACCGAGTACGACCGCGTTCCCGAACCGCCGCCGCACGGCCCTCGGGGCGCCGACCGGATCAAGATCCTCGAGGACACCGACGGCGACGGCAAGGCCGACAAGGTCACGATCTTCGCCGAGGGGCTGAACCTGGCCTCCGGCCTGGCCGTCGGCCACGGAGGCGTCTTCGTCGGCCAGGCGCCTTATCTGTTGTTCTACCCCGACCGCAACCACGACGATCGCCCCGACGGCGATCCCGAGGTGCTGCTCTCGGGCTTCGGCCTCCAGGACGCGCACGCGACGGTTAACTCGATGACCTGGGGCCCCGACGGCTGGCTCTACGGCGCCCAGGGGAGCACCGTCACCGCCAGGATCCGCGGGCACGAGTTCCAGCAGGCCATCTGGCGCTATCACCCCGATGATCGCCGGTTCGAGGTTTTCGCCGAGGGGGGCGGCAACACCTGGGGCGTCGATTTCGACTGGGGCGGAAACGCGTTCGGCAGCAGCAACGGGGGTTATGTCACGTTCCACATGGTCCCGGGCGGCTATTACGTCAAGGGCTTCGCCAAGCACGGTCCGTTGCACAATCCCCGCGCCTACGGCTACTTCGGCCCGGTTGCCTACCGGGGGCGCAAGCACGGCGGCCACGTCACGCCGGGCGGGATCATCTACAAGGGCGACGCGTTTCCGCCCGAGTTCCGCGGCGCGTTCATCGCCGGTAACCTGCTGGCGAACGCGGTTTACTGGCACGTCCTCGAGCGCGATGGATCGACGTTCGCCGGCCGGCACGGCGGCACGCTGATCGACTCGCGCGACCGATGGTGCCGGCCGATTGACCTGCTGCTCGGGCCGGATGCGTGTGTCTACGTCGTCGACTGGTACGACCGCCGCGCCTCGCACCTCGACCCCCGCGATAACTGGGACCGCACCAACGGCCGGATCTACCGGATTGTTTACGGCCAGAGGCGGCATGTTCCGCCGTTCGACCTCGCGAGCAAGCCGTCCGCCGAACTGGTCGCACTGCGCACCAGCACCAACGACTGGTTCCCGACTGAGGCCCGGCGGATCCTCGCCGAGCGTCGCGATCGCTCCGTCGTGCCGATGCTGAAGCGCTTCCTGGCCGACGACCGCGATGAGACGATCGCCCTGCGCGACCTGTGGGCGCTGTACGTCAGTGGTGGGTTCGACGACGCCACCGCGACCGAGCTGCTCGACCACCCGCTCGCCGGCATCCGGCGCTGGACGGTCCGGCTGCTGGGCGACGACCAGAGGATGAACCCCTCGCTGCGCAACCGCCTGGTCGCTCTCGCCGGATCAGATCCCGATTCGACCGTGCGCAGCCAGCTTGCCTCGAGCTGCCAGCGGTGGGAGCCGCGCGACGCCCTGCCGATCCTCGCGGCCCTCGTCCGCCGCAATGAGGATCGCTCGGATGCTCATATCCCAAACTTGCTCTGGTGGGCGTTCGAGCGAGCCATGCAGCACGACCGCGCCGCGGTGGTCGAGCTGCTCGCCTCGCCAGCGTTGACGAGTTCACCGCTCGTCGAGTCCGCGATTCTCGATCGAGTGGCGCGGGCGCTGGCCTCGGACGGCACCGACGGCGATTTCGCCGCCTGTGGCCGGCTGCTGGCGGCGTCGGCGAGCGGCCCGGGTGGGCGGATCGCGTCGGGGATGGACCAGGGTCTTCGCGGCCGCGTGCTGACGAGCGTCCCCGGCCCGATGGCCGCGCCGCTGGCGAAGCTCTGGTCCGAGGCAAAGCCGCGGCCCGGCATGACGCTGATCCGCCTGGCCGCCCGGCTCGGCAGTCCAGAGGGGATCGCCGCGGCCATCGGCGTCGCCCGCGATCGAAAGGCCGCCGGCTCCGACCGCGTCGGCATGATCGAATTGCTCGGCCAGATCCACCGCGACGACGACCTGCCCGCGCTGGTCGACCTGGTGCAACATGACCCGAACGCGACGATCCAGCTCGCGGCGATCGCCGCGCTCGGCGGATTCGCCCGCGCCTCGGTGGCCTCGCCGCTGATCGAGCGCTATGCGACGGCCTCGCCCACGGTGAAGAACCGGATCCTCGGGCTGCTGAGCACCCGCCGCGAGTGGGCCGCCCCGCTGCTCGATGCGATCGAGCACCGCAAGATCCCGGCGAAGGAGCTGGCGACGGCGCATGTCCAGCACATGGTTCAGCTCGGCGACTCGACGCTTCTCGCCCGGCTCGAATCCGTCTGGGGCAAGGTCCCGCGCGCCGGCTCGCCCGAGAAGGACCGGCGGATCGCCGAGGTCCGCGGCATGCTCCCCGAGGGCGACAAGGGGAAGGCCGCCCGCGGCCGGCCGGTATTCAAGGAGAACTGCGCCGTCTGCCACAAGCTCTTTGGCGAGGGCGAATCGATCGGCCCCGATCTCACCGGCGCCGAGCGCGGCGACCTGACCTTCCTGCTCACGAGCCTGGTCGATCCCAGCCGGATGGTTCGCAAGGAATACCAGGCTCAGACAATAGCGCTGAACGACGGCCGAGTCCTGACGGGCCTCGTGGTGGAGGAGGACGATCGCACGATGACGCTCGTCGACGCCAACCGCCAGAAGACGGTGATCCCCCGCGACGCCATCGACGCGACGCGAGCGGCGGATGTCTCGCTGATGCCCGAGGGCCTGCTCGACAAGCTCACCGAGCCGCAGATCCGCGATTTGTTCCGTTACCTTCAGAGCGCGGCGGGTAAGTGAGGTGAGTTCGCTCACTCGACAATCCCCAGCCACGCCAGGCCCGGCACGGCGAACAGCAGGATCAACGTCGCGGCGCCGAACAAAATGGCTACCAGGGCGATCGGCCGCTGGAGCTTGTGTCGCGCCGCCCGCAGGGCTCGTGACAGCCAGGCGGGCGCAAACAGCGCCCAGACCAGAAGCATCAGGCCGAACAGCGCCGCCGCCAGTGCCAGCTCGTCGAGGATCAGGCGGACGATCAGGTCGCCCCAGGTGTTTCCGTCGAGGAACTTGTTGATGATCCACATCATCCAGGCCGCCAGCAGGCCGATGAAGATCCCCACCACGCCCATCTCGGCCCGGCCCTCGGCGGCCGGCGGAAGGTCGGATGGCTCCGAAGCCGAGGCGCGCTGACCCCGACCCGGCCGGTTGATCGAATCCCGTTGCATCGTGGTCCCTCGTCTTCGATAGGGTGAGCCTTCTGGCGGGCCGGGATCTCCTGCCCACTCAGCCCCATGCCGCGACGGCTTGCCTCCGGCCGTGGATGTTCTAGCTTATCGACAGACCGTGGTTGTCGGATCCCGGTGGCCGATTCTGACGTCGGAATCCCTCGCCGAATCGGAACCGAACGCATCGACCCGTTCCCGCCGTGCATTCCGCCCCACTCGACAACCTCCCCGAGTGTCCCCATACCCGGAAGGCGAGACTCTCATGAGGCGAAAGACAAAGCGACGATCGTCCGTCTCGATCGGCGTCGACCGGCTGGAGGACCGCTCGCTGCTGAGCGGTTTTGCCCGGATCGACGTGGCCAGCCCGCCCGTTCCGGCCGATTTCTCGCGGTCGGCCGACCACGGGCCACTCGCCCGCCCGGCGGATCGGCCGTCGGCCTCCGTTCAGATCGCCCGAAGCGCCCACGACCACCGGCGCGGACCCGCCGACACGGACCCGGGCTCATCGCTCGCGACCGTCCGGCGCTGGTCGTGGCTGGCCGGCTCGTACTGGTACGTGCCTGCTCGCAACCTGGCCGCGACGCTGTACAACAGCGGGGCGGGCACCATCTCCGCGGTCCAGGACCAGACGGTTTTCCAGATCACGAGCTACCGCGACGGCTATTTCTGGGGCAAGACGGTCACGGAACTCGACGGCTCGTCCGCGTCCGGACGCACGCTGGTCGGCTCGGTCACGCCCCAGGGCCGCGCCTTGCTCACATTTACCCCGATGAGCGGCGGGGCCAGCACCACGGTGACCGACGGCTACGGCTCGATGCAGCGCAAGCGCGGCGGGTGGACGATGGAGAACCAGATGTTCACGGCGGTCTCGCAAACGCTCCAGCTCGGCCACTGGGCCTACATGGTTCAAACACGCCCGGGCCTGCCGAGCTGGAATTCCCTGCCCGGCTCGGGCCTCTCGGTTCCGGCATTCCTGAACCAGGTCGAGGGCTCTGGCCCCGTGCCGACGAGCCAGTGAAGCGGAGCACTCCCGAAATCCACGGCGACGTCACGCATGTTTCCCATCCGCAACACCCGGCACCCTCCTCGCGCGAGTTCCCGCCACAACGACCGAACGCGGCCTACCGTTGAGATAGGCAGTGACCCTCAGCGAGAATCGTGGGTTCGCGGCGCCGCCCGATGGAGGGTTCCATCCGGTTTCGGGGAGGAATGTGCGATGAAAACGCGTTGTCACCGGCCCGAGCGGCAACCGTGCCGCGGCCGGGTGGCCGTGCACCGGCTGGACGGGGGCCCGACGCTGGCCGGCGAGATCGTGGACGTCGCGGGTGGCGGCGTCTGCGTGGCGGTCGACCGCCGGTTGACGGAAGGCGATGTGGTTCGCCTGGTCTTCCCGCGCCGGCCTGGAGAGACCCGAAGCGCAGGCCGAACGATCCTCGGCTGCGTCAGCCACTCGCGCACCGAATCGGGCCAGCAGTTGGTCGGGATCGCCTTCAGTTGGGAGACCGGCATCCGGGTCAAGTCGGTCCGGATGGACCGCCGGCCGGCCCCGCAAACGGGGCCGATGGGGTGGCTCCGGCGGCTCGGTATCACCCTTGGGAGCGGCGCCCAGGCGCATTGATCGGGACGCTCACGCCGATTGGTCCAGGGGCGTCCATCGACCCATTTCCGCGGCCCACGACAGGCGGCTCTGCTGCCCCGCGCCGGTAGACGCTTACTCGCCCTCACAAAATGGGGACTGGCTCCGAGTCTTCGAGGTGTCTGTCCCCATTTTGTGAGGGCCTCTTACGGCGGCGGGACCTGGAGGTCGCGGCAGATCTTCCGGGCCAGGTACTCGTAGATCTCGGTATGGCCCGGTACGGCCGATGTCGCGTTCGTGGCCGGGTTGAAGTAGACGGTGTGCCTCCCGCCCTCGCGCAAGAGCCGGCAACCGTGCGCCTCCAGGTGCCGGATGAGTTCGTGACGCTTCATCTCATGAGCTCGAGCGGCTCTCGTGTCACGGTTTGACCCTGGAGCGACTGTTCGGCAAGCTCACGATTGCTCTCAATGACCAGAGTAACGGCTTCCCGGAGGTTCTCTCGGGCCTCCTCGATCGTCGCGCCCTGGGTATTGGCCCCGGGCAGCTCCTCGACAAAGGCGACGTAGCCCCCCTCCGGCACCGGTACGAAGACGGCGGTCAGTTGCATTCGGCCCTCCCGGGCTCGTTCCGCCCTTCTTCAGTTCTGATGCCGGGATCCCAGGTGCCTGGCAACGGCTGACATGACATGGAAGATCGTTGCTACAGGTCTTTTAGCGGAGCGGAGAGGGGGGGATTCGAACCCCCGAAACCGGTTGCCCAGTTTAACGGTTTAGCAAACCGTCGCTATCGACCACTCAGCCACCTCTCCGGGTGATCGGCGGCAACCGGCCGGTGTATGGCCAGGTCGCCGCCCTCGGGTCTTCACGGAAGTTACCAGACAGAT